>NZ_PEAZ01000001.1:0-299120 GCF_002734245.1 Sphingobacterium sp. 1.A.4 | reverse complement strand
ATAAGGCATGATGAACATTATTCTAATACATTTACAAGGCTTGTTTCAAGAAATGGCATCAAAATGAAAGCAGCAGTAGCTGTGCAAAGGAAACTTCTAGAGCTGATGTTTATAATTTATAAAAACGAACAGCGGTATGATCCACAATACCATCTCCAAAAGTATCAGAACGAAAAAGTAGATACAAATTAGGGCGGCCAAAAACGGCTACCCTAAACAGGCTGGCAATAGACCGCCTAAAACCCGAAATTACAAAAAAAAGATAAAATTGACTTGTATATTAACACAGAATCTAAAAAAACTGTGGATATTACAATTAATCTAAACGTTAATTATCCATTTTCTTCTGGAGCTTTCCAACCTAGCCATTCAATATATGTTTGTTTTAGGGTCAGAATCGTACTTTAAGTAGGGATAAAGCATGGTTAAAGTAGAGCGTTAATATGCAAAGCATACATTTTAGTTACTTTTAGGTTACTTTCGGTATGGTATTACACCGAAGCAACCATAAAACGAAGAAGTCAACCATAAAACATAGTATCTCTATAGCAGCCCATTTAACCACAAAAAAGCCTTCCGTATTTCGGAAGGCTTTTGCTGTTTATTTTATAGGTAGTTTTAGTTCTGTACTCTACGTTGTCTTTGTTCTGGACGGTTTTTAGCCATTTCCTCATATTTAGTACGTTGTTCAGGAGTCAAAATGGCCTTGATTTTCTTTTGTTGATCCTCACGCATTGCCTTCAACTTTTCCATTTTTACTTCTCTGCTTTCCTTTTCATCTTTGAATAGCTCTTGCTGCTTTTTAGCACCTGCCAAAAACCATTTGTTTAAGGAATCTTTTTGAACAGTGGTAAGCTTTAATTCCTTATCCAAGCGTTCAGTTTGTCTTTTGGCCATATCTTCCGGATTACGCATTCCTTCGCGTTGTGGACGATCCTGCGCTTGACTGAATGTTACTGCAGCACAGATTAATGCAGCTGATAATATTAACTTTTTCATATGATATCAATTTTATTGTGATATAAATTTGATAAAATATTTCCGTAAGTATCTACTATTTAGCCGTTTTTAACCTCTGTTAAGGTTCATTAACAGTCTTTTCCAATAATTGAAGGAATTCGCCTTCTTTATCGATCTGAAAAGTGATGGGAAGGTAATAAATAGGTAGGAAGGGAAGCTTCAACAGATCAAGCCGCTGAGTATCCTTTTCCGTGGTCAGGATGATCTTATTGGTGGAATCTAGGCCTTTGTATTGCCGGATGATTTCCTTGTAGTCCTGGTCCTTAAAATCATGGTGATCCTTAAAGGCCATATGGACACGTTCCTTAGGTGAATTGGAAAGTTCTTCCAATAAAGGTTTTGGATTCGCAATTCCGGTAATAAGGAGAATATCCATATCCTGCAAGGAAATGGGTTTGTCTAAGGGATTGGAAAGCCCTATAGGTTCCAGGTATTGCAATTTGGAATAATAGATGGGCGCATAACTATGCCTCCTCACCTTATTTTCAATCCGCAATTTCTGCTCTTGGGAAACATGCTCTGGACATTTGCTGATCAGGATAACATCCGCTCGTTTTGTTTGGTTGAAGGTGTCCCTAAAATTTCCGGTAGGCAATAAGATGATCGGTTTAAGGATGGAATGAAAGTCGAACAATAGGATATTGCATTTCGCGGTTATCTTTCGATGCTGGTAGGCATCATCCAGAATAATCAGGTCATGGTTCCTTTGCAACTTTTCGATGCCTTCGGCCCTATTTTCATCCACGGCTACCGTAATATCCGGGTAATTCTTTTTGAACTGCAGGGGCTCATCCCCTACCATAGCCACATGATCATCCGCACCAACCAGACGAAAGCCTTTTGTTTTTCGGCCATATCCCCGGCTAAGGGTAGCCATTTTGTATTTATCGCTAAAGTAGTGGATAAGGTATTGGGTGAGTGGACTTTTTCCAGCACCTCCAATCGCTAAATTGCCGACAACGATGGTCTTAACTGGAAATTCCTTGGTTTTGAAAATACCAAGGTCATATAATTTGTTTCGGAGCCAAATTATGAGGGTATATAGGATGGTAACCGGAAATAATAACCACCTTAACAATTGCATAATTATCTTTTTATGAGCTTGATCCCCACATCGTTGACACCTCGAAGGGGGTTCTCAGCCATGTTCTGTTCAAAAGAAAAGCTATATTTTCCGGTATCCGGAAAGGAAAGACCTTCTTTTAACAGTTTGGTCTGTTCATATAGATTACCGGCGGATTTACCTATCCAGCGGCCATCTGGCTCCGCCAAACTGAATTCGTACCGGGTGGATTTGTTCGGCATCCCCGGTCCTTCCTCATGTAAAAATACATAAATATTGGAAAAGGGATAGGACACCGCATGCCGCAAATTGATGTAAACATCGTATTGGGCGTCCTTATCCGTTATCTGCACGGTATAGGAGGGTTTAAAATTGTAATCCCAACTGACGTTGGGAATTACTGTATTTTTTTCATAGAAAGGAACATTTTCCTGGCAGGAAGCAAGGAAAATCATCGTAAAAAAGAGCATGAATACTGCTTTCATCTTTAATGGAATTAACCTTCCTTATTCCCGTCCTGGTTTTTATTATTGTTCGGTTTTCTGTTCCGATTGTTCGGTCTTCTACGTGGCTTATTAGCATTCTCCGCAGAAGGATTCCCTTCCTTCGTATTCGAATCTTTAGGACCTTCTTTCGGATTTACCTCCTTAGGACCATCATTTCTCCTACGCTGATTTTGTTGCGCTCGCTGATCCGGTCGCTGGCGCTGTGCATTATCCTGCTGACCCTGACCCTGTCTTTGACCGGCCTGCGCATTTTCACCAGTAGGTTTCTTTTTAGGTTTCTTTTTCTTCTTCCTACGGTTTTTATCATCCAAACGCGTAAGACTATCCTGGCCGACCACATTTTCGTAATCAGGCGCAGCTGCCTTAGGCTCTTCCACCTTTTCGGTATTGATCAATTCCGGTGCTTTCTTACCTTGAGCATTGATTTCGGCGATTTCCTTCACCCGATCAACAGGAAGTGGAATCCAACTTTCCGCATGCGGATAAGAGAACCACATGGTTTTCTTGAAGATATCGGTTTTTTGTAGGTAGGCCACACCAGCTACCGTTTCAATACGGTCTACATTGTTCGGGATATCCTTCAGGGCATCCATATAGCTATCCAACTCATAGTTCAAACAACATTTCAGTTTACCACATTGTCCGGCAAGCTTCAGGGTGTTCAACGATAGGTTTTGGTACCTTGCTGCCGCTGTAGAAACGGTCTTGAAATCCGTTAGCCAGGTCGAACAACAAAGCTCGCGCCCACAAGAACCAATACCACCAAGGCGGCTGGCTTCCTGGCGCATACCAATCTGTCGCATCTCGATACGGATCCGAAAAGCTTCGGCCATTCTTTTGATAAGTTCGCGGAAATCGACACGACCTTCTGCGGTATAGTAGAAGGTTGCCTTTGTCTTATCACCTTGGTAATCCACATCTGAAATCTTCATGGACAAACCCAGTTCCAGCGCTAAATTTCGCGCACGGTGCATGGTTTCCCATTCCAGATCTTTCGCCAGGTTATACTTAGCAATATCGTTCTCATTTACCTTTCGGTAAACTTTCTTCACGACATCTTCTGGTTTTACGTTGTTTTTCTTCAATTGAAGCCTTACCAACTCGCCGGTTGAGGCCACATGGCCAATGTCGTATCCCCCGGTATTGGGTTCTACGGCGACCATTTCGCCCATTTCTAAGTAGAGATTATCTGAATTCACATAAAACTCCTTTCTAGAGCCTTTAAAGCGAACTTCAACAATATCAAACGGTTTATAGTTGGAAGGAAGGTCCATATCGACCAACCAATCGTATATATCTAATTTATTACATCCGCTGGTCATACACGTACCGTTGTTATTACAACCTGCAGGTACTGTACCTAATTTACTGCTGCTTCCGCAACCACCACCGGATGAGCAACTGCCACATCCCATATTTTGTATTTTATATATATTGAGTCCCCTGGGGGAACGTATTGTATTTAAATAATAAAACTAACTGCAAAGATAAATCTAAAAATAATATTTTAGGATTTGCATTTCTTTCCACAGAATAATGTGTTTTTTCCAGCATTTCGATAGCTGCTTCCAGTTTTTCCAGGCTGCTGATCTCGCTGAACTTCTGTACAAATTCCAATTCGGCATTCTTTAAAAAGACCAGATTGGGCATTCCTTGGTTTAAAAGAACGATCTGCCTTAGGACATTGATGCTGTACACTAAGAACAATTTTTGGTTCTCACGACCCAATTTACTGATCTCTTCATCACAGATCTGGATGATGTTCAATCCCGAATCCGTTACGATAAACCTGAACCAGCGGATTAACAGATCGAAATTGGTATTGTCCTCCTCGTGCAATTGTTCGAAAGCGGACTGCATGTTCCCATCGGCAATAAAAGCGATCTCGTTCGCTCGAGATGGGTCAATCCTTTTTTCGTTGATCAGGTATTCCGCGATATCCTCTTGGGGCAATTTGTTCACTTTGACCAATTGCGTCCTGGAGATAATGGTATTCAAAATCTTATCTTGGTTTTCTGCCACCAACAAGAACAAGGTCTTTTCTGGTGGTTCCTCGATAAGTTTTAAGAGCGCATTTCCCTGGGTATCCAAGTATTCGGGCAGCCACATGACCAAGACCTTATATTCGGCCTCAAAAGACTTAAGGCTTAATTTTTTGATGATAGAATGGGCTTCAGCAATATTGATGTTCGCCTGTTTGTTCTCGGCTTCCAATTGGTTCCTCCAGTAGCTAAGCCCCATATAAGGGTTCGCCAGAAAAGCTGCACGCCAATCTTCCATATAGGTGCTAGAGGTTTCTTCGGATTTTTTAGCAAAGAATGGATAAGAAAAGTGAAGATCCGGATGGATCAGTTTTTCATATTTCAAGCAGGAGGCACATGTACCACAGCTATCAGATGCGGATCTGTTTTCGCAATTGATATATTGGGCATAGGCCACGGCAAGAGGGAGCGCACCGGAACCTTCGGGGCCTAAAAATAACTGCGCATGACTCACTCGATTCTCTTGAACCGTCGCGATCAATTGTTGCTTTAGTGCATCATGTCCTATTATTTTCTCCAACTGCATACCTGATTGCACAAATGTACAAATTTAAACCCGTTGCTTTTTAAGAATGTCCCTCTTATATCGAATTAGGATTGTAATTATTTAGATTCTTTTACGTATTATTGCATATAAAAATCTATTAAAACAGAAATGAGATTTATTGTATCCACCTCTATATTACTCAAACAATTACAAGCTATTAGTGGGGCTTCCAGTTCAAGCACCGTATTACCGATTCTGGAGAATTTCCTATTTGAAATAAAAGACAATATCCTGACGATTTCGGCTACGGATCTACAAACCAGTATGGTTACGAATCTTCAGATCGAGGCGAAAGAAGAAGGTCGCGTGGCGATGCCTTCCAAAATCTTGATCGAGACTTTAAAAACCCTACCAGATCAGCCGGTCGCTTTTTCGGTGGATACTAATACCTTGGCGATTGAGATCTCTGCTGGAGATGGTAAATATAAATTGAGTGGAGAAAATGCGGATGATTTTCCAAAAATTCCTGTGGTAGACAATATTTCTACGGTAAATATTCCAGCGGGAACTTTATTGGAGGCCATCAATAAAACCATTTTTGCGGTAAGTAATGATGAATTGCGTCCTGCGATGTCGGGTGTTCTGGTTCAATTGGCTGAACAATCGACTACCTTCGTGGCAACGGATGCGCATAAATTGGTGAGATACCGTCGTACAGATGTTACGGCAGAAAAAGCGACTTCCATTATCCTTCCAAAGAAAGCCCTTTCGCTATTGAAATCATCTTTACCTGCTGATGATGTGAATGTTTCTATTGAATATAACAATACGAATGCTTTCTTTCAGTTCGGAAATATTAACCTGATCTGTCGTTTGATCGATGAGCGTTATCCGGATTACGAAGCGGTAATTCCTCGTTTGAACCCTAATAAATTGACCGTAGATCGTTCTTTGTTCCTGAATACCCTTCGTCGTGTGGTGATTTTTGCGAACAAAACCACGCATCAGGTTCGTTTGAAGATCAATGGCAGTGAATTGCATATCTCTGCAGAGGATCTGGACTTTTCGAATGAAGCCCACGAGCGTTTAAGCTGCCAATTTGAGGGCGAAGACATGGAGATCGGATTCAATGCGAAATTCTTGGTGGAGATGTTGAACAATCTTTCCTGCGAAGAAGTTGTTTTGGAAATGAGCACGCCAAACCGTGCAGGGCTATTGGTGCCAGCGGTTAAGGAAGAGCATGAGGATATTTTGATGTTGGTGATGCCAGTGATGTTGAACAATATTTAATTAGCAGAAGACCTTGGATTTTATATACGCGATTATTGACTTTATTCTCCACATTGATGACCATTTGGTGGAGATTGTCAACAACTATCAGACCTGGACCTACCTGATCCTATTTTTAATCATCTTTGCGGAAACGGGATTGGTGGTTACTCCATTCCTTCCTGGGGATTCCTTGTTGTTCGCAACAGGTGCCATCATTGCGAAACCGGAAACGGATCTGAATGTATTTGTGATGTGGATCTTGTTGATGGTGGCGGGGATTATCGGAGATATGGTCAATTACCATATTGGAAAATACATTGGTCCAAAAGCCTTCAGCGGAAAGTATAAATTCCTGAAAAAGGAATATTTGGAGAAAACAGAGAAATTCTATGAGAAATATGGTGGCAAGACGATCATTTATGCGCGTTTTGTGCCCATCATCCGAACTTTTGCGCCATTTGTGGCTGGAGTAGGATCGATGTCTTATGCGAAATTTGCCTCTTATAATGTTATCGGAGCGATCCTATGGGTTACCTCCTTTTTATTCATCGGTTATTTCTTTGGTGGATTGCCTATTATTAAAGACAATTTTACCATCGTGATATTTGCTATTATATTCTTATCCATGCTGCCTCCGATCATAGAGGTGGTTAAGGAAAAATATGGAAAAAAGAAGGAAGCTCAATAAGCTTCCTTTTTTGTTTTAATGGCTAGGTAATTGGTGCAATTGTTGTGTAGGTAATACTACTTTTTACTATTATGGAATTCATATCTGCCCTCATTGATTTTATTCTTCATATCGATAAACACCTGATCGAGATCACACAAGAATATCAGGCTTGGACTTATCTTATTTTATTCCTGATTATATTTGCAGAAACGGGTCTGGTGGTGACACCATTTTTACCGGGAGATTCCGTTCTATTTGCAATGGGCGCTTTGATCGCAAAACCGGAGACCAACCTGAGTTTAGGGATCATGATACTGCTGTTGATTTTCGCAGCCATTCTAGGGGATTTTGTGAATTATGAAATAGGGAAGCATTTTGGAAACCGGGTGTTCAAGCCGGGCTCTAAAATATTTAAACCCGCCTATTTAGAGAAAACGCAGCAATTTTATGAGAAGTATGGTCTGAAAACCATTATCTATGCCCGTTTTGTTCCGATCGTGCGCACATTCGCTCCGTTTGTGGCAGGGATAGTCAGGATGCCTTATCGCAAATTTGGGCTATACAATATTGTGGGCGGCGTATTATGGGTTTCCCTATTTCTAATTGCGGGGTATTTTTTCGGACAGATTCCACTGGTGAAGAATAATTTTTCCATTGTTGTCTTGTTGATCATCTTTATTTCCCTCTTACCGGCTATTATCGAGATCTTCCGGAATAAGAAAACAGCCGTTTAATCGGGGTTTGAATTAAACGCTTCAAAGCGAAAACAGTCTTTATAGAAAATACATGCCTATGCGATTCATTTTACTTGCACTCCTATTGTGGGTGAACCCTATTTTTGCCCAGAAATCCATTAAGACCGACCGTCGGGAAGCGAAGAAGGCTTTTGAATACCTGAATGATTTCCGAAGTAATCCGGACCGGTATGCAAGGGATTTGGGAATATCCAGATTAAAGAATGTGACTCGGACGAGGTTGGTCTGGAACGATCGATTGGCAAAAGTGGCAGAGGCTAGGGCATACGATATGGCCAAGCGGAATTATTTTGATCATGTGGATCCGGATGGTTATGGCCCGAACTATCATATTCATCAAGGAGGCTACAGCCTGAATCCCGATTGGTTGAAGAAGCGACGTGATAATAGTTTTGAGTCTATTGGGGCCAATCATGAAACGGCCGTGGATGTGATCAAATCTTTTATTATCGGTAGAGGGTCTCCTGGTTTCATGCATAGAAAACATGTGTTGGGCATGACGGATTGGTATGGATCTTTGAAGGATATCGGGATAGGTTTTGTCCGCGTTCCGAAAGGGTCTACCTATAAAACCTATATGGTGGTCCTGATCGCCAAACATGATTGGTAATTAAGAAAAAACTTTAGGCTAAGATTTTATACCTTTGCATATGATAAAATCGATGACAGGTTATGGTATGGGAACCGCTGAGAATGGTTCTGTAAAATATACCGTAGAAATAAAATCGCTAAATTCTAAGTTTTTAGAGCTTAATCTGCGTTTACCGAAAGCGGTTTCCGACAAGGAGCTATTCCTTCGTGGGGAATGCAGCAAATTGATCGAACGCGGAAAAGTGAACATCAGTGTTTCTACTGAATATGTAGACCAAACCGCCAAGGCAGCTAGCATCAATGCCGATCTACTCAAAGAATATTACCAACAATTACAGCAGATCGCTTTTCAATTGGGCGATAGCAAAGCGAACATGTTTGAGCTTGCCTTGAATATGCCGGAGGTGATAAGCAACAACGATGAGGTGGATGAGGAAGAGGGAAAAATGCTGGTTGCAGCTTTCCATGCTGCCGTAAAACAATTCAATAATTTCCGTGAAGACGAAGGTGTTGTACTTAAAGCAGACTTGGCGCATCGTGTGGAATTGATTTTATCTCACCTGACCGAAGTTGAATCCGTTGAAGGAAGCCGGATCCCATTGATTCGCGAACGCATCAACCAATATATGGAAGAAGCAGTTGGGAAGGAAAATGTGGATATGAACCGTTTCGAGCAGGAATTGGTTTTCTACATCGAAAAACTGGATATTACGGAAGAAAAAGTAAGGCTGCGCAGCCATTGCAACTATTTTATCCAAGCCTTGAATTCCAATGATTCCAATGGTAAAAAATTAGGGTTTATTTCGCAGGAAATGGGCCGTGAGATCAATACCTTGGGTTCAAAAGCGAATAATGCGCAGATCCAGCAGATCGTGGTGAAGATGAAGGATGAGCTGGAAAAAATCAAAGAACAATTATTAAACGTTTTATAGCATGAGCGGGAAGCTATTGATATTCTCTGCCCCTTCTGGCGCAGGAAAAACCACTATCGTTAAAAGATTATTGGAAAAACATGGCGATAAGATCTCATTTTCCATTTCGGCAAGTACGAGAGCACCTCGTGGGCAGGAAGAAAATGGGGTGGATTATTACTTCATCTCTACTGATGATTTCTTGCATAAGGTAGCGAAGCATGAGTTCATTGAATTTGAGGAAGTTTATTCGGGCACATTTTACGGCACTCTACGTTCTGAAGTTGAGCGAATTTGGGATGCTGGGAAACATGTTATTTTTGATATCGATGTAGTGGGTGGTTTGCGTTTGAAGTCTAAATTCCCGGATCAGGCATTGTCGATATTTGTGAATCCACCTTCCTTGGAGGTCTTGAAAGAGCGTTTGAAGGGTAGAGGGACAGATTCAGAGGAAAAGCTTCAGGAACGTTTTGCGAAAGCGGAATTGGAGTTGTCCTATGCGGATAAATTTGATGTGATCTTGCAGAACAATGATCTGGAGACTGCTTGTGCGGAGGCCGAGCGATTGGTGTTGGATTTCATTAATTCATAAGTATGGCAAATAAGGTTGGATTGTTTTTTGGTTCATTCAACCCCATTCATATTGGGCATCTGATCATTGCCAACTATATGGCGAATTATACTTCTTTGGATGAGGTTTGGTTTGTGGTCTCGCCACAGAATCCTTTCAAGGAGAAAAAGAGCTTAGGGAATATCTATGATCGTTTGGAAATGGTAAATCTGGCCATTGAAGGCGCGGATAATCTGAAAGCGAGTGATATTGAGTTCCATTTGCCTCAACCTTCCTATACGATTGATACCTTGGTTCATTTAGCGGAGAAATTTCCGACGAAGGAGTTTGTGTTGATCATGGGTGAGGATAACCTACAGGGATTCCATAAATGGAAGAATGCGGAAGTGATCTTGAGGGATTATAAAATTATTGTTTATCCAAGGCCGGGTTATGATGGTGGTGCATTGAAGAGCCATGCATCTGTCACAATGACCGAAACGCCTGTCATGGAACTGTCATCTACTTTTTTGAGGCAGGCGATTAAGGAGAAAAAATCGATTAAGTTTTATACGCCGGATGCAGTGATAGATTTTATTGATAAGAAGGGGTTGTATTCTTAAAAATATTAGTAATTTAATATAAGGTTGATTTCGGAAGGAATCAACCTTTTGTTTTTTTCTTAACTTCGCATATGACAAAAAAGAAACCTACCATCTTGGTAGTTAACGATGATGGCATCACGGCTCCTGGCATCAAGGTGCTATTGGAAGTGATGCAGGAATTGGGAGAAGTGGTGGTTGTGGCGCCTGATAGCCCACAATCGGGAATGGGACATGCTATTACCATTGGCAAGCCGCTTCGATTGGATAAAATCGACCTATATCCTGGAGTAGAAATGTATAAATGCTCCGGTACACCTGTAGACTGTGTTAAACTTGCTGTTAACAAGATATTCAAGGGTAAAAAACCTGACCTATGTGTATCGGGAATCAACCATGGACTAAATTATTCCATCAATGTACTTTATTCCGGAACGATGTCTGCTGCGGTAGAGGGGGCAATAGAAGGGATTCCATCGGTTGGCTATTCATTAGATGATTTCGCCTACAATGCCGATTTTTCCCATACAAGACCTTACGTAAAAGCAATAGCGATGCAGGTTTTGGAACATGGACTCCCTAAAAACAGTCTACTGAACGTGAATTTCCCTAATGTGAAAAAGGAAATTAAGGGCATAAAAGTATGTCGGCAAGCAAATGCCAAGTGGTTTGAGGAGTTTGATGAGCGCCTAGACCCCTACCAAAGGGAATATTTTTGGATGACGGGTAAGTTTGATCTACAGGATCGTGGCGAAGATACCGATGCTTATGCCATCAACAATAGTTTTGTTTCGATCGTTCCTACGCAATTTGATATGACGGCACACCATGTGATTCCGGAGTTGAATTCATGGAGTTTTGATATTAAATAGATGAAGAATAATTTATTGATCGGCTTTGTGCTGGGCTTAATTTTTCCGGTCTTGGCCTTTTTCCTGACCAAGCATACGGATGTTCAGATGCAGCTTTTCCCCGATAAGCCAACAGGATTGTATGTTATTGCGGGAGCCATCAACCTGATGAGCTGTTATGTTTGCTATAAAAAAGGATTGGATAAAGTTGGAAACGGTTTTGTGTTGGCTACCTTTCTAGGCATGTTGCTGATGGTCTTCAGCAAAACCTTGTTCATTCCAACGGAATAAGATGAAGAATATGGAATTAACATTAGGGTTTTCACCCTGTCCGAATGATACGTTTATATTTGATGCATTGATCCACAATAAGATAGCTTGTGATGATCTGTCGTTTCACGTGGAATATCATGATGTGGAGACCTTGAATGAAAAGGCTTTCCGTGGAGAGTTGGATATTACCAAATTGAGCTACCATGCATTTGCTTATGCCACAGAAGATTATGAACTTTTGGACGCAGGAAGTGCTTTAGGCTTTGGTGTTGGGCCTTTGTTGATCAGCAAGGATCCTGCTTTGGCCGAAGAGCTGCGTGCTTATGCTGGCAAACCTCTTCCAGAACACTTGCGTGGGCTGAAAGTGGGCATTCCTGGAAAATTTACCACCGCCAATTTCTTATTAGGATTGGCCTATCCGGAGCTGACCAACAAACAGGAAATGGTTTTTTCGGATATTGAAAAATCGGTATTGGATGGTTCCATCGATATTGGCCTGATCATCCACGAAAATAGGTTCACTTATATGGATCGTGGGCTGTACAAAATCCAAGATCTTGGCGATTATTGGGAGAAAACAACCGGCTCCCCGATTCCATTGGGCGGTATTGTGATCAAAAGATCATTGCCTGAGGAGGTAAAGCTCCAGGTGAATCGGCTAATAAGGGAAAGTGTGTCTTTTGCATTTGCCAACCCCAAATCAGGGATTGACTATATCCGTTCTCATGCGCAGGAAATGGATGAAGCCGTGATGTATAAGCACATCGAACTGTATGTGAACAAATATTCAGAGGATCTTGGAGAAGAGGGTAAAAAAGCTGTAATTGAATTGTTTGAACAGGCTAGGGCCAACAATTTAATTCCTTCGAGCACTAAAAGTATATTTTTAGTAAAATAATTGATAAAAAAGGTTTTGGGTTTTGTTAGTTATCAACCTTAATAACTAAATTTGCCCGATTAGTGTCAAAATGTCTGCATCTTTTGTTTGGAGTCATTATTGTACAAGCGATTACAGAAATAAAAAATTATGTTAAAGTTTTTAAGCAAATTATTCGGTAGTAAGTCTGAGCGAGATATCAAGGCTATCATGCCTTTAGTAAATAAAATCAAGGAAGAGTATGAGAAATTGGCTGGCTTATCACATGATGAGCTTCGTGCGAAAACTCAAGATTTTAAAAATAGAATCAGCGCTTACTTGCAAGACATAGATAATGAAATCGCAGATTTAAAAAAGAATGCAGACTCGACAGAGGATATGGAAGAAAAAACTTCCATATACGATAAGATCGATAAATTAACAAAAGACCGTGATAAAAAGCTTGAGGAAGTATTGTTAGAGATATTGCCTGAAGCTTTTGCTGTTGTTAAGGATACGGCTCGCCGTTTTACCGAAAACAAGGCAATCGAAGTTACGGCTTCTGATTTTGATAGAGAAATTGCTGCCCGCAAACCGAACGTGACCATCAATGGCGATAAAGCTGTTTGGCAGAACTCTTGGTTAGCGGCAGGAACCGAGGTAACCTGGAACATGATCCACTACGATGTACAGTTGATCGGTGGTATTGTGTTGCACCAAGGAAAGATCGCGGAGATGTCTACGGGTGAGGGTAAAACCTTGGTAGGAACACTACCAACCTATTTGAATGCATTGGCTGGTCAAGGTATCCACATCGTAACTGTGAATGATTACTTGGCACGTCGTGACTCGGAGTGGAACGGACCAATCTTTGAATTCCACGGAATGAGTGTGGATTGTATCGACAAGCACCAACCGAACTCCCCACAACGTCGTCAAGCCTACCTGAGCGACATCGTTTATGGTACGAACAACGAATTTGGTTTCGATTATCTACGTGATAACATGACCAACACGAAAGAGGCCATGGTTCAACGTAAATTGCACTTTGCGATGATCGATGAGGTGGATTCGGTATTGATCGATGATGCGCGTACGCCTTTGATCATTTCTGGTCCTATCCCAATGGGTGACCAACATGAATTCCATCAGTTGAAACCAAGAATCGAACGTTTGGTAAATGCACAGAAAGCATACATCAACACGGTATTGAACGAAGCGAAGAAAGCAATCGCTGCTGGAGATACGGATGTGGAGAAAGGTGGTTTAGCTTTATTACGTGCTTACCGTGGTTTGCCTAAGAACAAAGCGTTGATCAAATTCCTATCGGAAAGTAACCACCGTCAGGTATTGCAGAAGGTAGAGAACTACTATATGCAAGAGCAGAACCGCCAGATGCCTAAAGCTGATGCGGAATTGTTCTTTGTAATCGATGAGAAAAACAACCAAGTAGAACTTACGGAGAAAGGTATTGAACTGATCACGGCCACAGGTGAGGATCCAAGCTTCTTCATTCTACCGGATGTAGGTTCGGAGATTGCAGAAATCGAGAAAATGGATGTTGCTTTGGAAGAGAAAGCAGCCAAAAAAGAAGAGTTGATGCGTGATTATTCCATCAAATCGGAGCGTATCCATTCGATTAACCAACTTTTAAAAGCGTATACCCTATTCGAACGCGATGACCAATACATCGTGGATGAAGGTAAGGTAAAGATCGTTGATGAGCAGACCGGTCGTATCATGGATGGCCGTCGTTATTCTGACGGATTGCACCAAGCGATCGAGGCTAAGGAAAACGTGAAAGTAGAAGATGCTACGCAGACCTATGCAACGATTACCCTTCAGAACTACTTCCGTATGTACCACAAATTATCAGGTATGACGGGTACCGCTTCTACAGAAGCTGGTGAGTTATGGGAAATCTACAAGCTAGATGTTGTTGAAATTCCAACAAATAAACCAATTCAACGTGATGACCGTCAAGATTTCATCTACCGTACAGCACGTGAAAAATATAATGCCGTAGCGCAAGAGATCCAAAAATTGACAGAAGAGCATAGACCAGTATTGGTGGGTACTACTTCGGTTGAGATTTCGGAATTATTAAGCCGTATGTTGAAATTACGTGGTATCAAGCACAATGTCTTGAACGCGAAATTGCACCAGAAAGAGGCTGATATCGTTGCGGAAGCGGGACGTCCGGGACAAGTAACGATTGCTACCAATATGGCGGGTCGTGGTACGGATATTAAGCTTATTGAAGAAGTTATCAATGTAGGTGGTTTAGCGATCATCGGTACAGAGCGCCATGAGTCTCGTCGTGTTGACCGTCAGTTAAGAGGTCGTGCGGGACGTCAAGGAGATCCGGGTTCTTCCCAATTCTTTGTTTCCTTGGAAGATCCATTGATGCGTTTATTTGCATCGGAGCGTATTTCGAACCTGATGGTTAAAATGGGTGTTGAAGAAGGCGAAGTGATGCAGCACAGCATGTTGACCAAATCTATCGAACGTGCGCAA
Source organism: Sphingobacterium sp. 1.A.4 (assembly GCF_002734245.1). Lineage (NCBI taxonomy): Bacteria > Pseudomonadati > Bacteroidota > Sphingobacteriia > Sphingobacteriales > Sphingobacteriaceae > Sphingobacterium > Sphingobacterium sp. 1.A.4. Next base: position 284,154 of record NZ_PEAZ01000001.1, on the reverse strand, counting down.
CGTAAGGTAGAGGAGAACAACTTCGGTATTCGTAAGCGTCTATTGGAATATGATGACGTGATGAACTCCCAACGTTCTGTAATCTATACCAAACGGAAGAATGCTTTATTTGGAGAGCGTTTAGACGTGGATTTGAACAATACCATCTATGATGTTGTTGAAGATGTGGTATTACAGGCGAAAGAAGATAATTCTTACGATGAGTTCCAAATTGAGGTGATCCGTATTTTTGCGGTTAACCCAGAAATCTCCCAAGAAGAATTCAGCAGCAGTACAGCGAACAGCTTGGTAGAGAAACTATTTGATCAGGTAATCAATTTCTATCACCGTAAATCGGAGCAAGTGGCTATACAGACTTTGCCTGTGTTGACCAATGTGCTTGCTGAGCGTGGTGGAATGATCGAAAATATTATAATTCCATTTACAGATGGTATTCGTGGCATCCAAGTTGCTATAAATTTGGTTAAAGCTGTAGAAACTGAGGGTAAGGAAGTTTTCAAATCATTTGAAAAGGGAATTGTGTTGGCATTGATCGATGAGGCTTGGAAAGAGCACTTACGTGAGATGGATGATTTAAAACAATCTGTTCAGAATGCGGTTTATGAACAAAAGGATCCGATCATTATTTATAAGATGGAAGCCTATAACTTGTTCAAAACCATGTTAGCAGGTATGAACAAAGATATCGTTAGCTTCTTGTTCAAAGGAGAGATCCCTGGACAGGAGCAACAACCGCAGAACATTCAGGCAGCACGCCCAGAGCAAAAGGTAAAAGTAGTGGAATCTAAAGCGGAAATCAGCTCTCCGACAGGTGTGAGTGAAGAGGATCTGAATACTCAGGAGCCTCAGGTAACTCAGCCGATCCGTAAAGAGCAAGCGATTGGAAGAAACGACGAATGTCCTTGTGGTTCTGGTCAGAAATATAAGAACTGTCACGGAAAACAAGCATAAAAAAATGATTAATAAAGGATTTATTGTAGGTTGCATCATCTTATTGTCTACACAGATTACGAAGGCACAGGATGGAAAAGTAGAGGTAGTAAAGGACACATTGATTAGCCTATTACAAGACTTCAGAGCATTTCATGCAATAAATCCAACTGCTTCTAAAGCACCAGTAAGTTTGGAACCTAAAATCTTGGACAAATCGAAGGCACGCCGGGTGAAAGTGCGAGGTTTTAGGGTACAGATTTATTCTGGTGGTAATAGGAATGAAGCAACCAATGTTCAGAATAGCTTTATTCGCCAAAACCCTGATATGAACGCTTATCTTGATTACGTGGAACCGAATTACAGGGTAAAAGTTGGTGATTTTACCAGCCGTTCTGAAGCTACAGCATACATGAGACGTCTTCGTGGTACATACAGCAATGTATTTGTATTTGTAGAGGATGTCTGGACGTGGCAATAGTGGAGGAAAATCATGTCATCAATCAAATCCAGGATTCAAGAGCTAGCGCAATCCTATTTTCAAGATACGGTCAATAACCGTAGGTTTCTACACCAAAATCCAGAACTTTCTTTTGAGGAATACCAAACATCTGCCTTTGTAAAAAGGGTTTTGGATGATTTGCAGATCCCTTATGAATCCATGGCAAACACGGGAGTGGTGGCCTTGATAAAAGGTGATTTACCGTCTGACAAGGTATTGGCCTTGCGTGCGGACATGGACGCTCTACCGATCACCGAGGTAGAAGGACGCAGCTATGGTTCACAGAACATTGGCGTAATGCATGCCTGTGGGCATGATGTGCACACTTCTTCCCTATTGGGTGTTGCGAAGATTTTATCAAGTTTAAGAGGTGACTTTGGAGGAACGGTCAAACTGATTTTCCAACCTGGAGAAGAACGTTTGCCGGGAGGAGCTTCCCTGATGATCAAAGAAGGGGTATTGCAGAACCCAAGCCCTCAAGGTATTGTTGGTCAGCATGTGATGCCTTTCATCGAGGCAGGTAAAGTTGGCTTTCGATCCGGTAAATATATGGCCTCCTGCGATGAGTTGTTCATGACGGTTCGCGGAAAAGGTGGTCATGGCGCTCAACCCCATCAAAATATCGATCCAATTGCGATAACCGCACAAATCATCACGGCTATGCAGCAGATTGTTAGCCGCAATGCCGATCCACGTACGCCTTCGGTTTTATCCTGGGGTAAGATCGTGGGTAATGGCGCTACGAACGTTATTCCAGATGAGGTTTACTTGGAAGGAACGTTTCGTACGTTTGATGAGGCTTGGCGTGCAGATGCGCATGAGAAGATGCTGAAGATGGCGGTAGGTATTGCGGAAAGTATGGGCGCAAGTTGTGATTTTGAGGTACGTAAGGGCTATCCTTTCTTGATCAATGAACCGGTTATTACGGAAAAGGCACGTTCTTATGCCGTTGAATATTTAGGAGCAGATAACGTGTTGGAACTGGATCTATGGCCTGCAGCGGAGGATTTTGCCTATTATTCTCAGGAAACCAATGCCTGCTTCTATCGATTGGGTACTGGAAATGTAGAAAAAGGAATCAATTCAGCGGTGCATACCCCGACATTTGATATCGATGAAGAAGCATTGAAAACCAGTATTGGTTTAATGTCTTATATTGCTGTTTCCTATTTAGCGGATTAGGCCATGTCTTCCCACCACATCGTTCGAGAAAACCAAGAGCCTGCTTTATTTATTGGAGATCCACATCTTTTGGCGGATGAATATGTCAATCAATTGTTGGAGTGGAGCCCAACCATTATTACTTTATCTTTCCATTACGAAACGCTTAAATCCAGAGGGATCAAGATCGATGTGCTTTTGAATTCGGAGGAGTTGATTCGGGAGGAATTGGAGGAAAATCTAGTGGTTATTCCTTATTGGGAGGATTATTTGGCGGTGCTTTTCCAATATTTGAAAGAGCGGAAGAATTATGCCGTGAACCTGATTATGGATCAGATAGGTTGCAAGGACCTTCTGCCCTATCTGCCTGATTTCACAGTCAATGTTTTTAATGGATCGTATAAGTTGATCTTCATCAAACAGTATGATAAATGGTTGCCGGAAGGCTATCAATTATGGATCCCTGATTCGGAGTCTCTTCGTATTTCGAACGTGCGATGGATTACTGAAAGCCTATTCGAGGTTGAATCGGATGGTTTTGTAAAGATTGCCCCTTTGTCGGATTACATCATGTTAGGAGAAGAATTATGATTAAGATTATTCCAGCGACCGTAAATGATGCCCGGATCATCCACGAATTGGCCCATGCCATCTGGTATCCGACCTATAAGGATGTGATCAGCCTAGATCAGATTGATTTTATGTTGGAGAAATCCTATACGGAGGAAGCACTTATTGCGGCGATGGAAGCTGATGTTTCCTTTTATATCTTATTAGAAAGAGGCTTTCCGGTGGGTTTCATGTCCTTGGAACCGCAAAAGGAATGTTTACGAATCGGGAAACTTTATCTTTTGCCCAATACGCAGGGAAAGGGATATGGTAAGGTGTTTATTGATTTTGCCGCCGAACAGGCTCTGAAAGCTGGAATTACTGCGCTCGAACTGAATGTCAATAGAAATAATCCGGCTTATGGCTTCTACCTAAAACAGGATTTTGAGGTAGTAGAGTCTGTGGATATCCCCTACTACCAATATGTTCTGAACGATTATGTGATGCGCAAGCCGCTTCAACACTAATGTATTAATCTCTTAATTTTTCTACACGAGAAGGTGTCTGTTCGCCTTTGATGATCCCTCCCAATCCTGCTGCAATAGCTTCAATACTCGATTTGATATTCTGGATATCCAAGGTTTCTACTTCATCATCCACGGTATGGTAATAGATGTCCTTATCGATCTGGGATGTAGAGAAAGTATGCGCAGGTACGCCCAATGCGGCCAGAACTGCATTATCGCTGCGATAGAATAGGTTCTGTGTTTTGTAAGGATCCGGATGGAACGTAAAAGCGGAACCCTTAAGGTTTTCCTGCATCAGTTTGCCTAAGTTGGAGGCATCATATCCGGTGATGTAAAGGCTGTTCGGCCCAAACTTCGAATCCTTTCCGATCATTTCGATATTGATCATCGCAACGACCTGCTCCGGATTGATGTTATTGGAGAAATATTTTGAACCAAACATACCGATCTCCTCTCCTGTAAAGGCCACAAAAATCAATGTTCTTTCGTTGTTGTCCAGCTTTTTGTAATATCTCGCCAACTCGATCATAGCTGTTGTGCCGGAAGCATCATCATCTGCCCCATTAGCAATAGAATCCTGGTTAACTGCTGGCAGGATGCCAATATGATCGTAATGTGCAGAAATCACTACATATTCATCTGGTTTTGATTTTCCTGGGATAATACCGGCCACATTGAACATGGGATGTTCGGATTCATTAGTTTTTTGAGATATTTTACGGTTTGCTGGAAGTTCATCCGCAATGATAAAGATCTTTCCTTTTGTGGTTTTCGGAGCCTGTTCCTTGAAATAGATGTTTTCTCTGCCCATCATCCGTTTGAATCTGGCCAAGAAAGCAGCATGCGCCTTATCGACCAAGACAATAGCTTGGTTGGTATCCTTTTGTACAATCTCCCGGAATCTTTTGGAGAAATCCTCCTCAGCTGATATTCTCAGTTGTTTGACATCCACATTATCTTGATGGATTTGTGAAGGATAATTTCCAATGATCAGGAATTCCTCTGGTTTAAGAGCTTTCCCATCAAATTCAACCGACTCTTCCCCTTGTTTTTTTCGAAGGACCTTAAAAGATTGTCTGTAATTCGCTTCTGCATAAGGTTTAAGGCCAATACTTTTGAATTCCGAAGCAATAAAATCGGCTGCTTTCTCGATATCCGGAACGGAAAGGGATGATCTTCCTCGCATATCGTCGGAGGCCAGGGTATTCAATATTCTGGTAATATTTTCTTTGCTGCTGATTTCAGTGGTTTGGGCAAAGGATAGCTGGCAGGCCAATCCTACTCCTAACAAGGAAAGTAATAACTGTTTCATGTTTATGGTAATAAAGTGAACAATAATGTCATAATTTAAATTGTAGGTTTGAATTTAAAAATTTGGACAGACATTTGCTGTAAATGTAGCTGTAAAATTAATTATATTTGATAAAAAGCAGATCATGAAAGAAATAAGTGTTCAAGAATTAAAGGATATGATGGATCACAACGTTGAATTCCAATTAATCGACGTACGTGAGCCATTTGAATATGAAGTATCGAACTTAAACGGTGTAAATATCCCATTATCGGGCGTGGTGATTGAAAAGGACAAGATTTCTAAGGATATTCCTGTTGTTATTCAATGCCGTTCTGGAAAGCGTAGTGCACAGGCAGTTATGCTTCTGGAGCAAGAAGGTTATACCAACCTTTCCAATCTTTCAGGCGGAATTTTGGCTTGGAAGGAAGCCTTTGACCCAGAAATGGATGTTTATTAAGAAATAATATTCAAAGGAAATGCCCAAGTATACTTGGGCATTTTTGTTTTTATAGATTTTCATTGAAGTTCTGTTAAAATAATTTAGGCTTTATTAAAAAAAGATTAAAAATGATGTTTTCTGAGGCTTTGTTGTTATAAAAATTTTAAAAGAACTAACTTTATAATATTATACCAAAATGTAAACAAATACATTATTTATGTCTAAAGAAGCCAATATAACACAGAGTTTCTTCCAAGGAGTAGCACGTAATTTTGACAAGGCTGCAAAATTCACCAAATTCTCTCCAGGAATCCTAGATCAGATCAAAGCATGTAATTCAATTTTAAGGGTAAAGTTTCCGGTGAAGATCGGAGATGGCATCGAAGTGATTGAAGCCTATCGTGTACAGCATTCCCATCACAAGCTGCCGTGTAAAGGTGGTATCCGTTTCAGTATGGAAGTAGATCAGGATGAAGTAATGGCTTTAGCCTCCTTAATGACCTACAAATGTGCCATTGTGAATGTGCCTTTTGGAGGTGCCAAGGGAGGTATTAAGATTGATGCCAAGAAGTATAGCGAATATGAGCTAGAAAAGATCACACGTCGTTATACGACAGAATTAGTGAAAAAGAATTTCATTGGTCCGGGTACAGATGTTCCTGCTCCGGATTACGGTACTGGTGCGCGTGAAATGAGCTGGATCGTGGATACTTACACTACTTTAAATCCAAATGAAATCAATGCTCAGGCCTGTGTGACGGGCAAACCTATTTCCCAAGGTGGTGTTCGTGGTCGTACGGAAGCAACGGGTTTAGGGGTTTTCTTCGGTGTTCGCGAAGCATGTAAGGTGCAGGAGGACATGGATGCCTTAGGTTTGACGGTAGGTGTGGAAGACAAAAGGGTAATCGTTCAAGGGTTAGGCAATGTGGGCTATTATGCGGCCAAGTTTTTCCAGGAAGCGGGTTCTAAGCTTGTCGGTTTGATCGAATATGAAGGAGCAATCTATTCAGAAGATGGATTGGATTTGGAGGCTGTTGTGGCGCATCGTAAGCAGACAGGGTCTATTTTAAACTTCCCAGGAGCAACCAATATTGAGGAGTCGGCTAAAGGATTGGAATATCCATGTGATATCTTGATCCCTGCGGCTTTGGAGTCTGTTATTCATAAAGGAAATGCGGATAAGATCCAAGCGAAGATCGTTGGTGAGGCGGCAAATGGTCCATTGACACCTGATGCGGACGAAATCTTCTTGAAAAAAGGAATCATGGTAATTCCAGATATCTATCTGAATGCTGGTGGTGTAACGGTTTCCTATTTTGAGTGGTTGAAAAACCTGAGCCATGTGCGTTACGGACGTTTGGAGAAACGCTTCAGCGAAAATATGTATGCTGAGATCCTGAACATCATTGAATCCATGACGAACCAAAAGGTATCTAAATTGGAAAGAAAGATTATTCTAAGAGGCCCTGATGAGGTTGACTTGGTGTATTCAGGATTGGAAGACACCATGATCGGATCGTACCAGGAGATCCATCAGATCTTGAAAAACACAGAAGGAGTGGATGATCTACGGACTGCTGCCTTTATCTGTGCGATCAATAAAGTGGGCGAATCCTATAAAGAATTAGGCATCTTCCCGTAGGTAAGCGTTATTATCCTTACCTTTGTTAGTATGAACAAGATGTTTCACCAGACTAAGCAGGCATTTATGTTTAGTCTGGTTTTTTATGCTTTATCTTTTCTATTGCTACTTTTTAAGGTAGGCATGGCCCCAATTATGTTCAGCATTTCCATGTTGTTGTCTTTGGTATGGGTAGTGCTGGTGCTCATGGAGATTATGAAATCAGGGCGCATATCGAATTCAGAAAGACTTTTATTAGCCCTATTTATCATCGTATTCAATATTGTCGCTGGAATCGTTTATTTTTACCTTTTGAGGGAACGGGTTACCGGCATTAAAATCATAAAAAAGAAATGACAAAGAAATTTATATTAAACATTGTACTGAATTTATTCATCGTATTCTTGGTACTTAGTGGCTGGGCGGCTTTTAACAGCGGGAATATGTTGATCTTGGGGATTTCCATCGCCTTAATGGTTGTTCTGATCTATTTAAAAGTAGTTTTATTGAAGCAGGTGAAGCGAGAGGTAAAAACGAAGCAGAATGAAAGATTCCAACAACAACAGCAAAGTGTAAAGCATAAAAAAGGGGCTAGAAAATAGCCCCTTTTCAATTATAATTTATTCTATTTTACGAAAGGAGGTTTTTTAACCACCGCTTTGATCGGTTGATTACGGATCGAAATAAAGATTTCGGTTCCTTCTTTTGTAAATGCTGTATCCACATAGCCTAAGCCAACAGATTTTTTAAGGGAAGGTGATTGTGTTCCAGATGTAACACGACCAATTTTATTACCTTCTGCATCTACAATCTCATAATCGTGACGAGGAATACCTCTATCGATCATTTCAAATCCTACCAATTTTTGGGATACTCCTTTTTCCTTTTCTGCTTTCAGGTTTTCCGAGTTTACAAAATCCTTGGTGAATTTAGTAACCCATCCCAAACCTGCAGCTAATGGAGAGGTGTTATCGTCGATATCATTTCCATATAAACAGAAACCCATCTCTAAACGTAGGGTATCACGAGCACCTAAACCGATAGGTTTAATGCCATAAGGCTTACCAGCTTCCATGATCGCATTCCATACTTGTTCTGCATGTTTATTGTCCACATAGATCTCGAAACCACCTGCACCAGTGTAACCTGTAGCAGATACCAATACGTTCTCTACACCTGCAAATACCCCTTTTTGGAAGGAGTAATACTCCATTGGTGACAATTCGATATCTGTTAAACCTTGAAGTGCATCAGCAGCTTTTGGTCCTTGAACGGCGAATAAGGAAGTTTCGTCGGAGATGTCTTTCATCTCTACGCCAAATTCATTGTATTTGCTGATCCAGTTCCAATCCTTCTCGATGTTGGAAGCATTGACAACCAATAGATAGGTCTGATCGTCGATTTTATAGGTTAAGAAGTCATCAACAACACCACCGGTTTCATTCGGAATGTAGCCATACTGTACTTTTCCATCATAAAGTTTGGAAGCATCGTTTGAAGAGATCTTTTGGATGAGGTCTAGGGCTTTTTCGCCTTTTAGGATAAATTCTCCCATGTGGCTCACATCAAACATACCTACGCCCGTGCGCACGGTTTCATGCTCGTCGTTGATACCTGAATATTGCACAGGCATATTAAAACCAGCAAAAGGAACCATCTTAGCACCCAAAGCGATATGTACGTTTGTTAACGCAGTATTTTTCATGATAATTCAATGAGTTTTAGTTCTTACAAAAATAGGAATTTAAACGACAAAAGGACGTTGTTTTACTAAAAGTTAAGTATACTATAGGGAAATATTCAGGATTTGGAGTGCTTTTAGGAATTCAGGTTGCAAATCGGCCTGTATAAGGATCTCTTTTCCGGTTTTTGGATGATTAAACTTCAACTGGCTCGCATGCAAAAGCATGCTGTCATGGTTAAAAGTTTCTTTCCAAAGTTTGTTCTGTTTGTTGCAGCCATGTGGCCGATCTCCGATAATGGGATGGAAAATATGGGCAAAATGCCTTCTAAGCTGGTGCATCCTTCCTGTCTCGGGCATCGCTTTGACCAAACTGTATCTTGATGTGGGGTGTTTTCCGAAAGGAAGATCGATTTCAGCTTTTCTTAGCAGTTGGTAATGGGTCAATGCATCCTGCAGGAGCCCGTTCTCTTTTTTCAGCGGATAGTCAATAGTTCCCTGATCTTCTGGATGGCCTCGCAATATGGCCAGGTATTCCTTTTTGACCAGGTTATTGGCGAAAGCCTGTTGGATAAGGATGTCCATCTCTTTGTTCAGGGAAAACAAGAGCACCCCACCTGTTTTTCGGTCGAGGCGATGGGCTGGGTAAACGGCCTGTCCAATCTGGTCACGGAGTTTTTGCAGGGCAAATTCTGAGGTGTCGGCAGCAATGGATGAACGATGAACCAAAAGACCATGCGGTTTATTGATCGCGATCAGTTCTTCATCTCGGTAAAGAATCTCTAACATTATTGGTTTTTGAGTACTTCGATCAATTTATCTGCTTTTTCATCCAGTTTAGGGCTTATCCAGACTTGGCCAAAGGCCCCTCCACCCACTATGACCTTCTCTCCATTCCAGTTGATCTTCGACAAAGAAAACAGATAATAATTGGAGGTAGTGGTATAGGAATTGACGAATTCGCGGATCACCTGGTCTCCGAAAAGCATCATGCCCAGTTCTACAGCACCTTTATCTTCGTATTTCAATTGCTTTTGCAAGATATCCTTTGCCTTGGTGCTCAAGGCAGCCTCCATTTTTTCTTTGGAAGGGTTGGTGAATACAGCCGCCAACATGATCACCACTAAGGTAATCGCGAAGATTCTGGTTTTGCTCATGGGGTAAAGTTAATGCTATTTGGGCAGATAACTAAAAAATCAAACCAATTAACCATAAGGTCAATGCATACATCAGGAACAGGAATACCAACACGAAAGCAAATAGGATAATGCCTATGGTCAAAAGAATGCCGACACCAGATCCTTGATGCTTGTTTTCATAATAGTGTTCCCGAAGTAGTTTGATGTTCTTTTCATTTGCCTTGTTGAAAAAATCGAAGATGTTTCCAAGCAAAGGAATGGATCCCAAAATAGCGTCATAGGTTACATTGAGCAACATTTTAATGGTCAGTTTTCCACTTGCCCCGTTTCGGTACATGACCGTTACGAGCACCAGGGAAATGATCAATGTGGCTGCCTGTCCAGCAAATGGGATAAAATTAAGAATGGGGTCTAGGCCAAACTTGAAGTTTCCAATGCGGAAACGACTATCCATTAAAACAGATAGCCGTTCCACCCATTGGAAATCCTGGGATATTCTTTCTTGCTTACTTACGTAGCGATTTTCCATATTATTTTAACTCGAAAACTGCATCAATGTTGCAGGTCAATTTGATAGGACGAATGTTCAGGTCCAAGCCCTCTCCTGCAGCATCCATTTCTGCATTTGCCGTTTTGGCCATGCTGTACATTCTTGGTTGTGGCATGATCTCGTTCCAGTTAACATTACTATTATCATTGATCATTAAGGCCTTCCCTACCGATCCACCATCAGCATTCGCTAATATTTCAGCATTCGTACGGGCATCTTTGACCGCTGCGGTTTTCAATTCCTTTTCGATCTGTCTTTTTTGCGAATGATCATAACCCGAAATCGATGTGCTCTGCAGTCCTTTAGGATCAACTTCGTCCATCATGGTGTTCAGGTTGTTCAAATTAGTTACCTTAATGCGGTACTGTCTAGATTGCAAAAGCTCATTGTTCTTCTTTTTGGTCTCTGCATTATAGCTATAGATGTTCTGGATGGTAAAATCGTCCTTCCTTACACCATTTTTCATGGCCGCATCAAAAAGTTGTTTTTCCAATGTTTCGATACTTACTTTCTTCTTGCTGTTGCCATCTTGGTAATATTCTTTCAATGAGATGGATAAGTAAATGATATCCGGGGTTACTTCTTTTTCTGCATAACCACGAGTTGAAACTCTTCTGCTATTTTCCATAAGTGAATTTTGGGCTTGTGTACTAACAACTGCGGTTAATAAAACAAGGAGTGTTAATATTTTTTTCATATTATTTTTTGTTTCTTTAAGGTGATTGACAAAAACCTTTCCAAAATAGACAGATAAAAATTTAGATTGTTTAAAAGGAAAGGGGAAAAAATTAATTCATTTTTAGAAAAAATATAATATCTTTAAAAAAAACAATAATTAATAACATGCAAGAAGGAGTAGTAAAATTCTTTAATGAAGCCAAAGGTTTCGGTTTCATCATTCCAAATTCTGGCGAAGGTGAAATCTTTGTTCACGTTTCAGGATTAGTAGACAAAGTTCGTGAAAAGGATCATGTGTCTTACGAAGTGGAACAAGGCCGTAAAGGTCTTAACGCGGTAAATGTAAAACTTATCTAAGGAATAGATTCAAAATATATTTATTGTGGCAAAGCTCATTGGTTCATCATCAATGGGCTTTTTCATTTGTAGGGAATGGAAAACTTAACTAAAGATTTCCTCCAAAATGTACAAAGCATTCAATTCGCCAAAATTCTCCGTATGCAAACGATAATAATCGATTATTTTCTGTAATAAATACGATCGATCCTCTTTATTTAGTTTTATTTTGTTACAATCGTTAAAATTTGTTTGCAGTAAATCCCTTAGGATCTGGCTGTAAGGTTCCTGAATGACCTGTACATGCCCAGGTAAAACCGAGGTAAACACCCCCTCTCGAAGATCAAAATAAGGTTTATTGCTGATGGCGGGTCTAAAGCCGAGGTAATGGCTCAATTTCAGGAGGAATACCAGATGGTAGTTGGCAAGTCCTTCAGAACTTTCATCCAACCAGATGATGGCATTTTCCAGAAAATGAAATAACTGTGGATCGGAATGCTGATGACGCAGCACCTTATATAAAACCTCATTGAGGAAAATGGCCAAGGAACTTTTTACGATATCCAAAGGAATGGATCGTAAGGTAGGCACCTGATGCGCCTCTTTTATCCGTTGCAGGCTGCCACCCTCTTTATTATAGACCACCAATTCCAATAAATGCAGGGGTTGCAGCATATTCGTTGGAATCTTGGCCTTAGGCTTCCGAGCGCCATTTATTAAATACGATTGAAGCCCGAGTGCTTCTGTATAAATCTGTGCAACGACAGAGCTCTCCGAATAATTGGTGATCTTTAATGGAATACCCTTGGTTTGGATCAGCATATCCCCTATTCTTTCTCCTGATTCTGTTCTTCCTGTTTTTTATTCCGATCATCGATCAGGGTTTTCCGGTCGATCTTACGAAATATGCGATACACCAAAAGAACAAATCCATATCCAAACAAGATCACTCCTACGGTCATGAGTATCTTATACCAATGATTTTCGGCTTCCATCAGGTCGTAACTGATGTAAACGGCGATTATCCCGGTAATTGCGAGTGATAATCCTTTAACTAGATATTTATTCATTGTGAATTGTTGAAAACTATTGTTGGCAATAGCTATTAATGCTTATGCAAAATACAGTATTTTTGTTGACTTCTACAGACTCCACAGATATTTTTAAAATATTTCCTAAATTTCTATTGTATTTCCCAAAAGAAATATAGATATTTGCACACTCGTTTCTAAGAGACGTTTACAAATAAGAACAACAATAAAAAATCGAATATCATGTCAAGAATTTGTGATTTAACAGGCAAGACGGCATTAAAAGGAAATAACGTATCTCACTCGAACGTTAAAACTAAACGTAAATTCTATCCTAATTTACAGACTAAACGTTTTTACATTCCTGAAGAAGACCGTTGGATTACATTGAAGGTGTCTACATCAGCAATCAAAACTATCAATAAGAACGGTATTACAGCAGCGATCGATAAATTCATCAAAAAAGGTCATATTTAATAGATAGACGCCTGTTGTATCAACAATAATAAGAATCATGAAATTCACCCGTGAGGGTATAAATAAGTAAGACAATGGCAAAAAAAGGAAATAGAGTACAAGTTATCCTTGAGTGTACTGAACACAAAGAAAGTGGTCTTCCGGGAATGTCTCGTTATATTACCACGAAGAACAAAAAGAACACAACTGAGCGTTTGGAATTGAAGAAATTCAACCCAGTATTGAGAAAAGTAACTGTTCATAAAGAAATTAAGTAATTAACTTTGGATAGCGCGCTATCCTGATAAAAATATAATACCATGGCAAAGAAAGCGGTTGCATCATTACAAAAAGGTGGTGGTAAGGAATACACTAAAGTAGTTATCACTACTAAATCTGCAAAAACTGGCGCTTATACTTTCAAAGAAAGTATGGTACACAACGACAAAGTAAAAGAGGTTGTTGCTGCAGCTACAAAATAAGCAGATCGATATTCCTTTTTTTAAAGTTTTTCTTTAAAAATCTTATTCATAGCCGTTTTGGTATATCCAAAAGGGCTTTTTTAGTATCTCGTATTTCAGTATATTTGGTTCAACATCATCCGGTATTATAACACATTAACATCATGGGATTATTTGATTTTTTCAAGAAGAAACAGGAGACCGTAGAGGTACAAGAGGCCTTGGATAAGGGCTTGGAGAAAACCAAAGAGGGGTTCTTTTCCAAGATCACAAGAGCCGTAGTAGGGAAGTCGACCATTGATGATGATGTGTTGGATAACCTGGAGGAAGTATTGGTGACTTCTGATGTCGGTGTTACCACCACATTGAAAATCGTAGACCGTATCCAAAAACGGGTAGCGGAAGATAAATATGTATCTACGGATGATCTTAACCGTTTATTGAAGGATGAGATCCAAGGATTATTGGCCGAGAACAACAGCAATGATTTCGAAACCTTTGAGTATGGAAATCAGAAACCCTATGTGATCATGGTGGTGGGTGTGAATGGCGTTGGCAAAACAACGACCATTGGTAAGTTGGCCCACCAACTGAAAGAAGCAGGAAACAAAGTGGTACTCGGTGCTGCCGATACCTTTAGAGCGGCGGCAGTCGATCAGATCCAGCTTTGGGGAGAACGTGTGGGTGTTCGTGTTGTTGCTCAACCGATGGGGTCCGATCCGGCATCCGTTGCCTATGATACCGTTAAATCGGCGGTAAGTAATGGCGATGATGTAGCGATTATCGATACTGCAGGACGTTTGCACAATAAAGTAGGCTTGATGAACGAGCTGACAAAGATCAAGAATGTGATGCAGAAGGTCATTCCGGATGCTCCGCATGAGATCTTGTTGGTATTGGATGCATCGACGGGCCAAAACGCGATCGAACAGGCAACCCAGTTTACCCAAGCTACCGATGTAAATGCCCTGGCATTGACCAAATTAGATGGAACAGCAAAAGGTGGGGTGGTCATCGGGATTTCAGACCAATTCAAAATACCTGTAAAATATATTGGAGTAGGGGAGAAGATCGGTGATTTACAGTTATTTAACAAAAAAGACTTTGTAGATTCTCTATTCAAATAGGGGTAGATTCTCTATTCATATAGGCTACAACATTCATATGAAAACAAAGAAAGCACAAATCGGTTCAGCGATCCAAAAACCACGCGTCAATGTGGTTACTTTGGGCTGTTCCAAGAATATACACGATAGTGAAGTATTGATGGGTCAATTGAAGGGCAACCAATTAGAGGTTGTTCACGAGGCCAGCAACATCCAATCTTCGGATATCGTGGTCATCAATACCTGTGGATTTATCGATAACGCCAAACAGGAATCCATCGATACGATTCTACAATTCTCCGAATTGAAAGATCAGGGGAAAGTGAACAAGGTGATTGTAACAGGCTGTTTATCCGAACGCTATAAGCCAGAGCTGCAATCGGAGATTCCAAACGTGGATGCCTTTTTCGGCACCAATGATCTTCCGGAATTATTGTCCAGTATCGGAGCGGATTACCGCCACGAATTATTGGGAGAAAGATTATTGACCACGCCTTCCCACTATTCTTATTTCAAGATCGCAGAAGGGTGTAACAGGCCTTGTTCTTTCTGTGCCATTCCTTTAATGCGCGGAAAGCATGTGTCCAAATCCATCGACGACCTGGTAAAGGAAGCTAAATTTTTAGCCTCCAATGGTACCAAAGAATTGATCCTGATTGCTCAGGATCTTACCTATTATGGGTTGGATATTTATGGTAAGCGTAATCTTTCGGACCTGATGCGTCATTTATCGGATGTGGATGGAATCGAATGGATCCGCTTACAATATGCTTATCCTTCTGGATTCCCCATGGATATCCTGGATGCAATGAACGAGCGTTCCAACATCTGTAACTACCTGGATATGCCTTTACAGCATATCTCCGATCATATGTTGACCTCCATGCGCCGCGGTACCAATAAGCAAAAACAGATCGACCTGGTGAACAAAATCAGGGATAAGGTGCCTGATATTGCGTTGAGAACAACCTTGATCTGTGGTTATCCAGGCGAAACAGAAGATGATTTTCAAGAGATGTTGGAATGGGTAGAAGATACCCGTTTCGATCGTTTAGGATGTTTTACCTATTCCCACGAAGAAAAAACCCATGCTTATTCCTTGGAGGACGATGTTCCTGAGGAGGTAAAACAAGAGCGTGTAGACCAGATCATGGAGGTGCAGCAGGAAATTTCCTACGACATCAACCAGACGAAAGTCGGCAAGGAATTTAAGGTCCTGGTGGACCGTGTGGATGGTGATTTCTTTATCGGCCGTACCGAGTACGATTCTCCGGAAGTGGACAACGAAGTGGTATTTGATGCAAAAACAAATTATGCTCGAATAGGAGATTTTGTGCAAGTGAAGGTGGATCGGGCTGAGGACTTCGACCTCTACGGATCTATTGTCAGATAACTTACTCCCTCTTCAATTTAAATAAGACCAGGATTAGATGAAGGCCACTTATATAGACTACAGTGACACCAATAGTTTTTCAAAAACCCTATTGGCCTATTTAGGGAACAATGAAAAATTGGCGCCCTTTTATGGCAATAAGCCTGATATAGCCGGATTTGGGGAGCAGATCAAACTGAAAAAGGGATTTGCTCACCGAGAATTATTGGCCAAGGAACTGAAAGAACAGTATAAGGACCTGTTGGAATCTTCTCCACAGGTGGCCCAACATATTCAATTATTGTCCGATGAAAACACCTTTACGGTAACCACGGGCCATCAATTGAACATCTTTACAGGGCCCCTTTATTTCATCTTCAAGATCGTAACGGCTATCCGTTTAGCAGAGGATCTGAAGAAAGCATACCCCCACAAAGAGTTTGTTCCTGTTTATTGGATGGCTACTGAAGACCACGATTTTGCAGAGATCAACCATACGCGGGTGTATGGCAAAAAGATCGAATGGAACGAAGATGGAGTTTCTGCTACCGGCCGGATGAGCACAGATACCATGGCAGAGGTCGTGAAGCAATACACCAATACGTTTGGATTATCCGATACGGCAACCAAGCTTACCGAGATGGTTCAGGAAGCCTATCTAAAAGGAAGGTCCTTAGCGGATGCCACCCGAGTCTTTGTCAATGAAATCTTCAAAGATTACGGTCTAATTATTATCGATGCTGATAGAAAGGCATTCAAGGAGCTTTTTGCGCCCATCATGACCGAAGATGTCCTACAGGAAAAAAGTTTTAAAGCGATCAACAAGACGTCTGAACAATTGGAGGAGGAGGGTTTTGATACCCAGGTTCATGCGCGGGAAATCAATTTCTTTTACTTAACGGATGAATTCAGGGAGCGTTTGATAAGAACTGAAGACGGACGCTTTGAGGTACTGCATCAGAACCTCTTTTTTACCGAAGCAGAACTCTTGGAAGAGATCAAGAATTTCCCGGAAAGGTTCAGCCCGAACGTGGTCATGCGGCCGATGTACCAAGAGATCATTCTTCCAAACCTGGCCTATATAGGAGGGGGAGCGGAGATTGTTTATTGGTTACAGCTGAAAGCAAATTTTGATCAATATAGCGTACCTTTCCCGATCCTGATCCCGAGGAACTCGGCCATGATCAGCGACGATGGTTTGGCAAGTAAGATCTTCCGGTTGGATTTTACCTTTAAAAGTATATTCAAGCCTTTGAATTCCCTGAAGAATGAATATGTAAAGCGGAAGACCAAACAGCGCTTGCAGCTTCAGGATGAATGGATGGAAATGAATGCCATTTTTGGACGCATCAAGTTAAGGGCCCATAAGATAGACCCCACTTTGGCGGCAAGTACCGATGCGGTAAAGGCAAGGCTGAAGAAGGCCATGAACAACCTGGAGAAGAAATTCCTGAAAGCGGAAAAGAGAAACCACGAAGATGCCTTGATCCAGATCGAGCGCATCAAGGATAGGTTGTTCCCTGGGGGAGGATTACAGGAACGTACCGATAATTTTGCCGTGCTATACCTAAAATACGAGGAAGATTTGGTCAAGGAATTGGTCAAGGCATTCCATCCGTTGGATTTTAAATTCACCATCCTTTATTAGTTTTTTTATCATGACGGAAGAGCAATTAAAAGGCAGTAATTTTTATAGCTACTATAGTGAAAAGGCTGGCTTAACAGATGCTGATTTCCAGGCCCTTCAGCCGTATTATGAACTGAAGGAGCTTTCGCACAATCAGTATGTGATGCGGTCTGGTGAAGTATGCCGTTCCGTGCTGTTCGTGGAAGAAGGTCTCCTGCAGTTTTTATCCCTGGATGAAAAAGGAGGGGAGCATATCCTTCAGTTCGCCCCGGAAAACTGGTTGATCTCCGATCGTTCCAGCATGTACTTTGATGAACCTTCCTTGTATTTCATAAAGGCCATTGAACCCAGCAAAGTGGTGTTCATTCATCCGAATTTCTTTACAGAAGCCGGTAAACTGAATTTTGATTTCAGCATGTTCACCGAAAGGTCATTGCAACGGAGTATCTATTACCTGCAGAAAAGGATCAACTCCTTGCTGGCGATGACCGCTAAAGAGCGCTATCTGGAGTTCATGGAGCTTTATCCAAGCCTTTTGTTACGGGTTCCATAATGGATGATCGCTTCTTATCTAGGCATTACCCCCGAAAGCTTAAGCCGTGTAAGAAGAGAGATCGCTAAAGACAGTTTTTAAGTAGCAAAATAAAGAAGGCAGCGCCATTCTATTCATAGAACAACTCTGCCATCATGCATCTCGCACTTCCGCCACCATATTTCTCAATACTATATAGCGGGGCATGCAGTATTTTCCCATGCTTCTCCAAATGCTTGATCTGCTCCTCATCCAACGCTTCAAATGCCTGACTACTCATACAGATATAGGGCTCCCCATCCGTGTTTTTTACTTCAAGGATATTGCCGGCAAATTGATGCATCTGCTTTTCGCTAATGCGGATGATCTCTTTTCCCGTTTCCTTAAGCTTATCAACAACCAACATCCTTTCCTTTTCTTCCTTGATGCTATCCAGGCAGATCAAACAGAAAGCTGTCCCTACGGACATCATCACGTTGGTATGGTAGATCGGAAGGTATTGGCCATCGACCAACTGAACGGCATGGAAAGCGATGGTTTGATACCCCTGATCTTCGCCGTACTGTTGGAGCACCTGTTCATCCGCACGGTCGGAAATAGAGCAGTAGGCAACCTTGTTCACGCGATCCAAGATCAGGACACCCGTTCCTTCCAGAAATTTGTTCTGATCTTCAAAATGGGTGTAATCCGTTAGTTTGTCAAAGTGATAGCCCAATTTGTCCAATTTTCCCAAGTAGTTCAATGTCCTTTCACGGCGTCTGTTTTCGGCAAACATCGGATAGATTATGGCTTGGTTCTGATGGAAGGAGATCACGTTGTTCGGGAAAAGACTATCGGGCGTATCCTTACTGCCGTCATCTTGAATAACAACAACCTTTATACCTGCGCTTTTTAGCGTGCTCACAAAATTATCAAACTCAGCTAAGGCCAGTTCGGCCAATCGTTTCGATTCGCTATCATCTGATTGGAAATAGTTGTTTACCGCAGTCTCTTCATTTTTTCGAAAGCTGGATGGCCTGACCATCAAGATGCTATCCGTTGTTTGCATATATGATATCTAAAATAATTATCCTCTGTATAAAGGAAGGGTTGAACAGCGCAAAAGTCCCTCTTGTTTACCGATTTCATGGTAGGGAATGGGTTCCACCACAATGCCCTGTTCCGTTAGCCAGTTGTTCAAACGGGTGAACCGCTGCTCGGATACTACTACCTTTTCATCGATAGAGAACACATTGGAGAACATCTGGTACATCTCATCAGCTGTAATATGGAACAGGTTTTCCTTGCCAAATAGCTCAACGAGGTAGGTATAATCTTCCTGATCCAAAAATCCACCCGGATAGATGATCCCTTTATCCTTGCCAACAGGTTGGAAACAGCAATCCAGATGAAGGGCATTCTCCCGGGCATTGCTCATGGACTTGACCAAATTGAATTCTTTTACTTTTTTGCCCGGAAAAAGATCCCGTATAAATTCGACACCCTTCATGTTGGTCCTGGCCGTATTGTAATCCGCGTAGTCCGCTCCTTTATAGGTACCGATAAAGATATGATCGTTCCAGAGGATAACATCTCCACCTTCCATATGGATATCCTCAGGTGCGGTAATGAGCTTTTCCGAGGGGATTTCTTTGACCAGGTATTGGATAGCTTCCCACTCTTGAGCCCGATCGGGCAGGATATTGGATTTTATAAAATAATCGTCGATCACGAAACCGATATCGCGGGTAAAAATCTGGTTCAGGTTGGGGATAAGCTCAGGACGGTATACCTTGACCTCATAACTTTCAAGAACCGTTTTAAAGGCATCCATTTCTGCTACCATATCGCGTTCGGTGGGGTATGTTCCAGCCAAGATATGTTCCAAAGATTTGGGGTCGTAAGCCTCTTCGGCCTTGGGGGTAGGACCATTTTGATGGGCAATACCCAGGATAACAGCTTTTAATCGGTTTGTTTCATTGTTAACTTGTAGTTTCAGCATAAAATTTTTAATTGGCTTGCGCCTAAATTAACAAAGATTCCTATCATTATTAAAAACGGCGATATTATTATAAATTCTTAATTTTTAAGGCGTTAATGCTGTTATTTCTTTATAGAATGGGCGGTCCTCAATAGCGAAAATGAAAGGAAATTGTTTATTGATTGTCTTTTTTTTAAAATATAGGTATACATTGATTTACGATAATTCAGGAAGCGTATTGCTGTAAAAACAAGGAATTAACCGCCTTTTTAAAATTCTTGTATCGTATTGGGTTTGAAATTGTTTTGCGCATAAAATTATACGCAATCGTTTGATATAATTATAAAAGTTTTGCACCCTATTGTAGGTTAAGAAATTCGCGTGAAAAAGCGTATCTTTGCACATCAGTTCCAAAAAGTTACAATAAATACAACAATGAGTAACGTATTTTACCAAGAGAAATTTGAGGATCGCCACAACGGTCCAAGTTCTACGCAAGTAGAAGAGATGTTAACCGTTTTAGGCGTGAGTTCCTTGGACGAGTTGATCGAGCAGACAGTTCCAGCGCAAATTCGTAAGAAAGAGGCATTAAAGCTTCCAAAAGCACTTAGCGAAGTGGCTTACCTGGAAAAGATTGCTCAAATCGCAGAGAAGAACAAGGTTTTCAAGTCTTATATCGGTCAAGGGTATAATGATGTGATCCTTCCTGGGGTTATTCAGCGTAACGTGTTTGAAAATCCAGGATGGTATACGCAATATACGCCCTACCAAGCGGAGATCGCACAGGGCCGTTTACAGGCTTTGTTGAACTTCCAAACGATGGTGTCTGATCTGACCGGATTGGAAATTGCTAACGCTTCCTTATTGGACGAGGCTACAGCAGCAGCCGAAGGGATGTTCATGTTGTACAGCGCACGTAAGAACAAGGATGCCAATGTATTTTTGGTTACTCCAAACATCTATCCACAAACATTGGATGTATTGCAAACAAGAGCGGTTCCATTTGGTGTGGAAATCCGCGTAGCAGACCTTACGGTAGAAAATCTTACCGATGAGGTGTTTGCTGCCTTCATCCAATATCCTGCAGCAGATGGTTCCATCGCTGATTATAAAGAATTCACGGCATTTGCCCATGATAAAAACATCACGATCTGTGTTGCTACCGATCTGATGTCATTAGCATTATTGACGCCTCCAGGAGAATGGGGAGCAGATGTAGTGGTAGGTAACTCCCAACGCTTTGGTGTACCAATGGGTTTTGGTGGTCCTCATGCGGCATTCTTTGCTACAAAAGATAGTTTCAAACGTAATATTCCTGGTCGTATCATCGGGGTAACCTCTGATTCGAACGGGGAATACGCTTTGCGTATGGCTTTACAGACCCGTGAGCAACATATCCGTAGAGATAAGGCATCTTCCAATATCTGTACAGCACAGGCATTATTGGCAATTATGGCCTCTTTCTACGCGGTTTACCACGGTCCAAAAGGCATTAAGAACATTGCATCAAGAATCCATGACCTTGCTCGTTTGACTTCTAAAGCCATCCAAGCATTGGGCTATAAACAAACCAACGAAGCTTACTTCGATACCTTACGTTTTGATGTAGCGGATCAGTTTGTGGCGTTGAAGTCTGAGGCGTTGAACAACGAATTGAATTTCTTCTACGGTGAAGGTACCGTAGGGATCTCCATCGACGAAACGACTACTTTCCAAGATGTGGAAACCATCGTAAAGGTATTCGCTAAGGTAATTGGCAAGTCCTTGAACGAAGTGGATGTACAGAGCTTTGTAAACGAATTAGAGGTGGTTATTCCGGAGAACCTAGAGCGTGCTTCAGAATACCTTACCCACCCTGTTTTCAACAGCTACCACTCCGAAAGTGAGATGCTTCGTTACATCAAATCATTGGAAGCTAAGGATCTTTCTTTATGCCATTCGATGATTCCTTTGGGGTCTTGTACCATGAAATTGAATGCAACTACGGAAATGGTTCCTGTAACATGGGCTCGTTTTGGTGGTCTGCATCCATTTGCTCCGGTTGACCAAACAAGTGGTTACATGCAATTGATCAACGAATTGAACGATTGGTTGTGTGAGATCACCGGATTTGCAAAAATGTCCTTCCAACCAAACTCTGGTGCACAAGGTGAATATGCTGGATTAATGGTAATCCGTGCTTACCACCATAGCCGTGGAGATTTTGATAGAGATATCTGTTTGATCCCTGCTTCGGCACACGGAACCAACCCTGCATCCGCTTCTATGGCCGGATTGAAAGTGGTTGTGGTAAAATGTGATGATCGCGGAAACATTGATGTGGAAGACCTTAAGGCAAAAGCAACAGAGCATGCCGCTAAGTTGAATTCCTTAATGGTGACTTATCCATCTACCCACGGTGTATTTGAAGAGCCGATTGTAGAGATCTGTAATATCATCCATGAAAATGGTGGTCAGGTCTATATGGATGGTGCGAACATGAATGCGCAGGTTGGATTGACCAGCCCAGGTTATATTGGTGCAGACGTTTGTCACTTGAACCTGCACAAAACTTTCTGTATTCCACATGGTGGTGGTGGTCCAGGTATGGGTCCTATCGGTGTGGCAGCACACTTGGTACCATTCTTACCTAACCATGAGGTTATTGAGATCTCTGGCGAGGAAGGTATTTCCGCAGTTTCTGCGGCTCCATTCGGTTCGGCTTCCATCTTGGTTATCTCCCATGCCTACATCGCTATGATGGGCGGAGAAGGCCTAACAGAGGCTACCAAAACAGCGATCTTAAATGCCAACTATATCAAAGCTCGTTTAGAGCAACATTATCCGGTATTGTATGCGGGTGCCAACGGTCGTTGTGCGCACGAGATGATCTTGGATTGTCGTTCTTTCAAAAACGTAGGTATTGAAGTAGCTGATATCGCAAAACGTTTAATGGACTATGGATTCCACGCTCCTACGGTTTCTTTCCCTGTGGCAGGTACCTTAATGGTAGAACCAACTGAGTCGGAATCTAAACCAGAATTAGATCGTTTCTGTGATGCCCTGATCGCTATCCGTAAGGAAATTGCTGCGGTTGAAAATGGTGAGGCGGATCAAAAAGACAACGTACTTAAGCATGCGCCACATACAGCGCGCGTAGTGACAGGTGATGAGTGGGATAGACCTTACTCCCGTCAGACTGCAGCTTATCCAATCGAATATTTGAGGGTGAATAAATTCTGGCCTTCTGTAGGTAGGGTGAATGATTCTCAAGGAGATAGAACATTGATCTGTTCTTGTCCTCCAATCGAGGCTTACGCGGAAGCATAAGCTTAGGTAAAATAAAATTTTTTTAGAAGCCGTATCAATCTTGTTGATACGGCTTCTTTTTTATCCCCGAAGTTTCGTATACTAGTTGAGCAAAAATCTTATGTTTTCCTATGGTAAAACCATGATTTCGCTGTGAAATCATGGATAAAGTATGTTTAAAGCATGTTTTAATATGTACAACATAGGATTTACATACTTTCACCATGCTTTCACTATGGTTTCGGAGCGAAGCAAATTTTTCTTATTTTAGGTTCAAATCAACCCCTTGACCATGAACAAATACGCCTACCTTATCCTATCCATCCTTACCTTTAGCCTTTTTTCCCTACCCTTACATGCCCAGAAGAAACTATTCCAGTTCGGTATGGAAAAAAACTTTGATGAAAGCATCATCAACCCCAAAGCGAAAGGGAAAGCCATTACCTGGTATGATGTAAACACCTCCGATACCACCTGGAAAGCCAAGGGAAATCTCCTTAAGAATTTGGGAAACCCAATCGGAGTGGTTCGATCGGAGAAAATGTATGAGAATTTCATCATGCATGTAGAATGGCGGCATTTGGAAAAGGGGGGCAACTCGGGGATTTTTGTATGGTGTGATGCCAAGGCGGATCCCAAAACCCGATTACCCATGGGGATGGAAGTGCAGATGTTGGAGCTGGATTGGGTGAACATCAATGCGGTAAATGGGGTTCAGCAGCCTATCGCCTATGTACACGGCGAGCTGTTCGGAGCCGGTGGCATGACCGCATCCCCCGATAATCCCAGAGGGAGCAGAAGCAAATCCTTGGAAAACCGTTGCCTAGGTGTAGGGGAGTGGAATAAATACACGGTGGTCTGTATTGATGGGACAGTGAAACTCGCGGTGAACGGAAAGTTTGTCAATAGCATCCGTTTGGCCTCCAAGAGGAAGGGATACCTCTGTCTGGAAGCAGAGGGAGCCAAGATGGAATTCCGCAATCTGCAGATCATCGAATTGGAACCGGGAATAGAAAGATCTGAATTCGTTGTAGATGCGCTCTAAAACCTTATATTTGTTTACCTATTTAAAAAGACCATGCTAAAAAATACCCTAACATATTTGTTCATCGCCCTGTTGGCTACCTCCTGTGGTGGCGGAAAATATGCGGCAACAGAAAAGGTTTATAAGAAAAAGGCCAAGGAATACGCGGCCATCTATAAAGAAGCCCCTGTAGAAAGCCAGATCGCAAAAATAGCTGCAGCCAACAAGGAATGGATCGGTTCCATCAATTTCGGGATGAGGAAGCCGAATTATGTCATGATCCACCATACGGCTCAGAAAGACCTGGACCAGACGGTAAGAACCTTCCATAGTGAAAGAGCTGCGGTAAGTTCGCATTATGTTATCGGTAGGGAAGGAAAAATCGTTCAGATGGTGAATGATTATTACCGAGCGCACCATGCCGGGGCAGGAAAATGGGGAAATGATACCGATCTGAATTCCTCTTCCATCGGGATTGAGTTGGACAACAACGGTACAACAGATCCTTGGCCGGAAGTACAGATCAATGCTCTGATCCAGCTATTGGCTTACCTAAAAGAAAGCTATAAGATTCCGCAGGCCAATTTTATAGGACATATGGACTATGCTCCAACCCGCAAGAACGATCCTTCCCGGTTTCCTTGGAAAACATTGGCCGATAAGGGATATGGGTATTGGTACGATGGGGTGTTGGAAACTCCTCCAGTAGGTTTTGATCCTAAAATTGCGTTACGCATTATTGGATTTGATGTGAAGAATCTGGATGCAGCCATTAAGGGATTCAAATACCATTATATTCAAAAAGACGTTACATCCGCTACCTTAACGGAAGAGGATATGAAGATTCTGTACGCCATATTCAAGAAATTTCTATAGGAAAGCCAAGGGAAAATACGTAAATTAGGTAGCAACCATAGATCCTTTTTTTATGAAAAGATGCCTGATTATCTGTCTGCTGTTGGTACAGTACATTTTTGTGCAAGCCCAAACAGCAAAAATCACCTTTGAAAACACGCTGTCCAAAACTGGGGAAGTCGGTTTCTATTTACCCGGACCTCCCAAATCCTCTTTCCAACTTTTTGGGGATTCAGCCGAAGGAAATTACTTTTTTAAGGATGGGATATTAAAGCAGGATATCCATGTTAAGGAATTAACCCCCATCTATTATTATGCTGGAAAGCTGAGAGGATACCTGTATGTTTCGCCAGGGGATGATCTTCATGTAAAATTTTCCAGAATAGGAGACAAAGACAGTGTTACCATCACGGGTAAAGGGGCAAACAATAATCAATACCTAGGATTAACAACTTCGCTAAATAGGGAGGCCTTTAAAAATGATACCCTTCCGGATCGGGTATTAGCCGAAATCAAAAAAATGGATCTCCAGAACCAAGTAGCTATTCAGCGTTATATCAAAAAGCATAAGCCTACAAAGGCTTGGAAAGATATGATGGCGCTTAACCAGAAATATACTCCCCTCGACCTATTTGTAGGTTTCAGTGGCAACCAAAAATTCAGCTATCGAAATAAAAAGAACTATAGGGAACTGAAAGCGGTATGGGACAAAAAGCAGGATAGTTTATTGAATGCTGTGGATATTCAGGATACGAAAGCCGTCAAATCGGAAGTCTTTTACAGTTTCTTGAGTGATTACCTACTGCGTAAAAAGGAATCCTTATGGGAACAGATGAAAGATTCTACCGTGATGCAGAAATATTATCCAGGCATGACTCGGGAAGAGGCCTTAAAAATGCATTCCAGTGATTCAGAAAACCAATTTGTAGAGCGGATGATAAACCAGGAATTTCAGGGCAAGGTGAATGAATTGGCCTATGCCAGTTTGTTGAACAATATCCAGCGTGACAAGAAGACCAATGCTGCAGCAATCATTGACAGATTCGAAAAGAAATATCCAGACAGCGAATACCTGAAAGTATTTGCACCGATGATTTCGGAAGTAAGGACCAATGAAGCCAGGAAATTGAACGATAAAATGATTTTCATCCCTGGCGGAACCGAATTCAGCAATTTCGATCAGGTATTGGAAAAAGTGAAGGGGAAAACCGTATTGATCGATCTTTGGGGCAGCTGGTGTGGGCCATGTCATCAGGAGATTCAAAAAAATGCTGGGCCATTGAAGAAACACTTCGCAGACAAGGACGTCACGTTCATGTACATTGCCAACTATGATGAAGGCAAGGACGAGCAGCTTAAGAAACTGATTGCCTACTATAACATGGAAGGCTTACATATCAATGCTAATAGAACACTTACGGACGATATCTTAAAAAAAACGGGAGCCTCTGGCTTCCCGTCTTATATCATCATCAAAAAAGATGGTTCTTATGAACTGTCCAAGGCCGGTTACCCGATGAAACGGGATGAGCTCATTAAACAGATCGAAGAAAGTCTTTAGACTGTTTTTACGAACTTCTCATCGAAGTTCTCGATATCTACAATGTACTTGTTGTTGATCAGGAAGTCGAACAAAGGTTTTGCTTCCTCGGATACCGGTACGTTCTTCGTCGTTACGATCTTATTGTTTTTCTTGTCCAAATAAGGATAAGCATATAATTTCACGTTTTTACTGAACATGCCGGAAATATAGGATAGCAATTCGTTGGTGTACTGCTCCTTGTTGTAATTATCGGTATTGAAAATATTCTTCAGGTTGGATACGTTGGTCGCAATTCCTACATTCTTCGGTTTGAAGGTCTGTACGAATTCTGCCAAATGATTGTTCCTACGGAAGTTGGAAACCAGGATATTGTTCCCTGTGGAACATAGGTATTCAGCGCGTTCAGCGAAATACACCAGATCCTCATCTGTAATGCTGGCGTTCTCATCCAATACATTCCCCATCAATACCTCAATAAGCACCACGCTATCTTCCGGAACTGCGCCGGTGTTCTTCCGGAATTCCTCCACCGCTAGGTTGAAGAGGTCAAAGTTTGGATTGGACTTTTGGCGGTATTTGGTACGAAGGATAATGATGTTCTTTTTGTAGAGGTAATCCTTGATCTGCGCGGCTTTTCCGTCGGGCCTGAAGATGGCTGCCTTGGCGAATCCTTTTGCGATCAGGTATAGGTTCAACAGACGCTCATTCGCATTGGCAAACAAGGGCCCGGATACTTTGACCAGGTCAATCTCTACCGAACCTACCGAAAGGTTGTCTACCAGCGATTCGATCATGGTCTGCAGGTTCTCTGCGTAGTAATAGGCCGCAAATACCAGGTTTACCCCTAAGATACCCAATACTTTGGATTGTAGCCTGTTGTCACTATCCAACAAACGAACGTGCATTACGATGTCATTGGTCGGTCCATCCACCTCATGTTGGAAACGGATCCCGATCCAGCCGTGCGGCTCGTTGGTCTTCGTGAAATTCAAGGTGGTTACCGTATCGGCAAAGGCAAAGAATTTTTTGGTCTGGTATTTATCACCCTGTAAACGTTCGGTCAGGAGGTCGAACTCATGGGTCAACATTTTATTCAATCTGGTACGGCTCACATATCTTCCGGACTCTTCCACGCCATAGATGGCGTCGGAGAAAGCCATATCATAGGCCGACATGGTTTTTGCTATGGTACCTGAGGCAGCACCGGCCTCAAAGAAGTTCCTTGCTACTTCCTGTCCGGCTCCAATTTCAGCAAATGTACCGTAGATATCTGCGTTGAGGTTGATTTTAAGCGCTTTTCGCTTGGTTTCGTAAATTTCTCTAGCCATACGGCAAAGGTAACAAAATACCGCTAAATATTGCTTACAGCAGGCCTAACTTGTTAAAGGTATAGAATAGGGCAGAGCTGTGTAGCGCCTGCCCAATCTTGTTGTCCAATAGAAATTGTTTGGCTTCATTGATGCTCATCAGCACGACCTCGATGTCCTCCGAAGCGTCAAGTTCCTGTTCCTGAACCTTCTTGCCCCCTTGAAGTAGGTAGGTATAGGTCAGGTTGCCCGATGTGGCCGGATTGGCGAACAGTTCGCAGATATATTCGATGTTATCAAAAGCGTAGCCGGTTTCCTCCAACAATTCCCTGCGGGCAGCGAGTTCCGGATCTTCCCCCGGCTCTACCACACCAGCAGGCAATTCGACCATGATTTCATTTGCACCATGTCGGTATTGCCGCACGAAAAGGATTTCCTGGTCTTCGGTAATCCCTACCATATTTACCCAGGTAGGGTATTCCAGCACGTAATATTCTTCTTTGATATTCCCATTGGGCATCTCCAGCTTATCAATGCGAAGGGTGGCCCAAGGGCGTTGGATGATATAGTCACTTGATAAAACTTTCCACTTTTCCATCTGATCGGTTTAATCTCTTGTTCCGTTTGTTCCTTTATTCCAATTAGTCTTTTACAATATCGGCCATCATCTGCCTTACCTTATCGTCTAATCGGTTAGAAAACTGACCATAATCCTCGGTAAATTCCAAGGGTTCTCTTACGGAGCAATAGAATTTTATCTTAGGCTCGGTGCCGGAAGGTCTTGCTGAAATAACATCCCCATCCATGGTGATGAACTGCAGCACATCAGATTTTGGAAGATCGATCTTGCTTTTCTGCCCGGTCTTCATATCTGTAGCTTCGCCTTTTTCATAATCACGCACTTCCGAAACGGCGATTCCACCCAGTTCTTTGGGAAGATCTGCCCGTAGATCGGCCATCATCTGTTTGATCTCATCAGCTCCCGCTTTCCCTTTTTTCGTTAAGGAGATCAACTTCTCTTTGTAGTAGCCATATTTCATGTAAAGGGAGATCAGTACATCAAAGAGCGATTTCCCTTGGTTCTTGAAATAGGCCGTCATTTCGGCGATGAAAGCACAGGCATTTACCGCATCTTTATCGCGAACCAGGTCGCCTACCAAAAAGCCATAGCTCTCTTCGCCGCCTACCAGGTAATTTTCCTTTCCCTGTACCTTGGTCATTACCTCCCCGATAAACTTGAATCCGGTTAGGGTCTCATAATACTTCACATCAAAACTTTCGGCGATATCCGAGAAGAGGTTTGAGGTAACAATGGTTTTGACGATGTAATCGTTTGATTTTAGCTGTCCCAGATCCTTTTTGCTGGAAAGTACATAATAGGTCAACAGGGAACCGATCTGGTTTCCATTGATCAATTGGTATGCTCCTGATGGCAATTTGATGGCTACACCGACACGGTCAGCATCAGGGTCTGTGGCCATGACCACATCGGCATCCAGTTCCTGGCCTTTCTGCATGGCTTTGGACATGGCTTCTTCTTCTTCCGGATTTGGATAAACCACAGTTGGGAAGGTTCCATCGGGCTGCGCCTGTTCATCGACCACAGCCACCTGCTCAAATCCCCAAGCGTTCAGCATCTTCGGAACAATGGTGATACCTGTACCGTGGATCGGAGAATAGACAATTTTTAGATCCTTTTGGGCTTTGACCGCTTCCGGATGTATGCTCAAGGCCAGATTGGCATCGATATAGATCTGATCAAAATCCGCATCGATCAATTCGATATTGGAATCTTTACGCTCAAATTTTATTTCTGATACCGATTTGATCGCATTGACCTCGGTAATGACATTCTTATCATGTGGAGCCACCAATTGGCCACCATCATTCCAGTAGGCTTTATAGCCATTGTATTCTTTGGGGTTGTGGGATGCGGTCAGCATCACACCACCCTGGCATCCGAAATGGCGCACGGCAAAGGACAACATCGGCGTAGGACGTAATTCCTTGAACAGGTAAACCTTGATGTCATTGGCAGAGAATACATCCGCCACCAGATGGCCAAAGGCCTTTGAGTTATTACGGCTATCGTAAGAAACGGCTACACTGATCTGTTGGTCTGGGAATTGTTTTTTGAGGTAGTTGGCCAAGCCTTGGGTTGCTTTTCCGATGGTGTATTTGTTCATCCTATTGGATCCTACTCCCATAATACCACGCAATCCTCCAGTTCCGAACTCCAATTCTTTATAGAAGGAATCCAACAGTTCGGTTTCCTCATTCTGATCTACCAATTGTTGGATTTTGGAAACGGTTTCCTGATCGTACTCACTGCTCAACCATTGGTTGATTCTGTCTTGTGTTTCTTTATCT
Source organism: Sphingobacterium sp. 1.A.4 (assembly GCF_002734245.1). Taxonomy (NCBI): domain Bacteria; kingdom Pseudomonadati; phylum Bacteroidota; class Sphingobacteriia; order Sphingobacteriales; family Sphingobacteriaceae; genus Sphingobacterium; species Sphingobacterium sp. 1.A.4. The sequence continues at coordinate 253,815 of NZ_PEAZ01000001.1, read as the reverse complement.
AAAGTGCTCATAAAGCGTATTTTGGCAATATTAATAAGTTTTTGTGTGTTTAGTGGTTCCTGTGGTGATTTTTAGTTGTTGTGTTTAGGCGTCGCAGCCGGCATAGGCACGATCCAAAATGGTCACATACCAACTCCTATCAAATTTCTTCACATGGAAAATAAGGTGGTCATTTTCTTGGGCCAGAATAACGCGATAAGCACCATCTTCTAAGGCTGCTATTTCTTTTTTCTCCGCAGCATCAAATTTGGTATCCTCGAATTCTTCCAAGAATTTGGCGATGGCTTCCAAAGGTCTATTTACAGTTGTTGCTGTTGTATCGCAAAAGAAACCGATTTTGTCCCATTTCATGGTTCCGCAATCATAGCTTGGAAGGGATTCGAATTTCAACACCTGGTTATTGACGAAAACAGGATAGGCATAATAATGAGGCATCGGGTTTTTAAAATCGATGCTATCGATGATGGTATAGGTATCTGCTGCACCTGGCCGATGGATTACCGCAATACCATGTTCCGGATGGATCAAGGCATTGATCTTTCCATTGTCCTCACTCAGGTAAGCCCTTGCGAAACGCGTAATCACCTCGGAAATCTGTTGTATTTCTTCCGGATTGTTCATCTCAACACGTTGTGTGCTATCCTGATGGGCTTCCACTTTTTTGCCCGAATTGTTACATCCCGTAACGAACAATAATAGTAGGCCAAGTAGGCCTAACAAATTCTTTTTGATCATGTTATTTGTTGTTTTTACGGATCATCTCCTCAATGGAATCCCACATGTCATTTGGGATAGCTTCCAGCCCGCTCAACTGACCGGCACCTTGCAACCATTCGCCTCCATCGATACTGATGATCTCTCCATTGATATATCCGGCAAAATCTGAAATCAAAAACGCAGCCAAATTCGCCAATTCCTGATGCTCACCAACACGTTTTAAAGGTACGCGTGTTTTGAAGTCGAATTTCTTGGCGAGATCGCCGGGTAATAGCCTATCCCAAGCCCCTTTTGTAGGGAAAGGTCCAGGAGCGATGGCGTTGTGACGGATTCCATATTTTCCCCATTCTACCGCCAAAGAACGGGTTAATGTTAAGACCCCACCTTTGGAAACGGCCGAAGGTACAACATATCCAGAACCTGTGAAAGCATAGGTCGTAATTATGTTCAGTACGTTTGCAGCCTGTTTTTTCGCAATCCATTCTTTACCAAATTCTAGGGTACAATTGATGGTACCTTTCAGCACGATATCAATAATGGTCGAAAAAGCATTCGCCGACAATCGCTCGGTTGGGGAAATGAAGTTTCCCGCGGCGTTGTTCACCAATACATCCACTGCACCGAAGGCTTCTTCCGCTTTAAGGCGTAATTGTTTCACGTCTTCCACATCGCGGATGTCGCAGGCAACAGGTAATACGGGGTTTCCGGTCTTGTCCGAGATCTCCCTTGCGGTAGCTTCTAGGACATCGAGTTTCCGGCTACTGATGACCAGGTTTGCGCCCAGTTCAGAAAAATAGGTAGACATGGCTTTTCCAAGTCCGGTTCCTCCGCCCGTAACCACGACGGTTTTCCCTTTTAGGGCATCCTTTTGTAGTGCTCCTTGTACTGCCATATTATTTTTTCGTTAAGTTATCGATGATTGTCTGTAGGATGGCCCGAGTAGATGGTGCCCACCATTGTTTCAATACCTGTTCAATGGCATCGCCTTTTGTTTCCATCACCTGGGACAAGAGGTTTTTTCGGATGTTCAGTTTGGAAGCCTGCCAGGCTTTCTTGTCGTACTGCATATATTGCTTGGCTTTTCGGCCAGCTGCGGTCTGAATCCGATCAAAGGAAACAACCTCATCGATAAGCCCTACTTTCAAGGCTTCTGCAGGAGGCAATAGTTTTCCTTCTAACAAAAAGCGCGCGGCATTGGCAGAACCTATCCAGAAGCTATATAGTTCGAAGATGCTGCTCGGCACGATGATGCCTACAGGAACCTCGTTCAATCCGATGATGTAATCACCTTCGGCCATGATCCGATGGTCGCAGCATAAGGCGAGTACACAACCTCCTGCTGGGCTATGCCCTGTAACTGCAGCGATGCTTGGCTTCGGAAAGGAAGCTAATTCGTAGATCAGGTTGATGAATTTTTCCCAAAAGGTACGCATCTGTCCTTCGTCGTATTGAAAAAGAGTGATCAGGTCCAATCCGGAGGTGAAGAAAGCTTCCTTGCCCTGAAGAACGATGGCTTCTATAGCTGCATCTTCCCTTTGTGCGATCAAAGTGGCTGTTAATTCTTCGATCATCTCCAAATGCATGGCATTGGATTTCCCACGATCCAGCTGTATATGACAAATATGATCGGTAACTTGCGTTTTTATGAATGTTCCCATTTTTTACTGTAAACGTTGTTTTAGGGTAATTTACATAAAAATTTTATTTTACTTCAAAATCCAGGACTTTCCTGACCAATCGGCCATCGATATCCACGCCTTCCACGATCATGCGGTAGGTGCCGATTTCATCAGAAGTATAGAAGTCAAAGCTGGTTTTCCCGTCCTGTTTCGTTACGATTCCCGGTTCCCAATGTATGGTCGTGCGGAGATCCTGATCGAACTGGGTTTTGGAATCCACTTCATATGCTGGTTTATAGTATTCTTTCATCAGGGAGATTCCTTTTGGAGTGATCGCCAATAGACCTCGAGGTTGGAAATTGCTGCGGCTGGCATCACGACCGGTTTTACTGGTGATGATGATCAATCCGTTTGCACCATAAGATCCATAGATGCTGGTATGGTTAATATTTCTTAATACCTCTACGCTGGCTACATCAACGGGATTGATGGTGGAAAGCATGTCGGATTCCACATACATACCGTCCAATACGATCTGCATTTCTACCATTCCGCGGGTGTTCATGGCCTTACCACCTTGAAACATTACCCCGAGTAATCTGCCGTTCAAACACATCTCCAAGGTTGTACAGGTGGAAAGGTCATCCGCGGTCAAGATCTGATCGGCTCGTCCAGGACCGTTCAGGTTGGAAGAGTTTTCAGGTACCTTAGGTCTTTCAGCGCGAACCACGATCTCCTCAATTTCCGTCACCTTATCCATCAGACCACGGTTTTCCAATTGGCTGTAGAATAATTTTCCGGCCAGAAGCTGTTCACGGAATGCAGCATTGACATCATTGAGCATGTTCGGCTCGTTCTTCGCCATGTTCAACGGCGGGTTTTCAAATCGTTCCACCGAAATATCGATGTTCTTTTTCCCTTTTTCATCCTTGGCACTGACCAAAAACTTCACGCTATCTGGGAAAATCAGGTTGTCGAACACAAATTCTCCTTCTGCATTGGCGGTGGTATCGATATAATCCATAAAATTTTTGGTGGAGATCAATTGCATCTGCGCATTGGGAACTGGAGCTTTACGGCCCAGTTTTTTCGCTTGACCAACAATACGTAGGCCTTTTTCCGCCTCGTATTTTACCGGATTATTCAGGGAATCCAATTGTTTCCAATCGATCTTCCGCCAGCCCTGGGTCAATAGGAGGTTGTCCAGTTCAAATTCTTTGATACTGCCATCCTCGTTAAAATAATAAGCTGGATTTTCGAGGTATCCTTTCAGGTCTCCATTCAAGTATAGGCTACTGAGGATACTCACTTCATCTTTTGCGTCCTTGCCATATTTTGTCAGGTTCAATACGGATGCCGAAAGACTGGCTATCCTTATGGAATCATTCGTATTTCCCACCTCGACCTGGGTAGTCACCTTACTGCGTTTGCCATAGCTGTCCTTATCCAGATTAAGCTTCAGCGGCAGATTGCTGTTGCGGTTGAAATTAAACACCACTCGCTCTACCAGAGGGGTAAAGTTGCTGTTCAGGATACTGATGGTAAATACTCCGGTTGGCAACCTGTCTTTGGTCAGGCTGAAAAGCACGTTTTTACTGGATGCTTTTTGTTTAGCGATGTAGAATACATTTCCTAGATGTTGTATGGCAATGTAAATTTCCTCATTGTTTACTTTATCTTCCGAAAGATTTACCTGGGCAAAAAGTTTGGAGGCACTGCTCTGATTAACAGAAATGGAGTAGCCACTTTTGGTGATTGCCGGTAGGTTGATGGTCTTTTCGGTATTATCGTCGAATTTGACATGGACGGTATAGCTCTCAGCATTCGAAATGTAACAAGGAACGGATGCCATTCCTAATATATTGGTCTCCACCTGTGCGGCGGTATCTTTAGAGCCCGTTAGTAAAAGGATCTTTGCCTTGATGCCCTTGCCTTGCGGGTTGAGGGTTTTAAAAGCCATTCTGTTCAGCTCATCGCCGAGGATATAACCTCCTTCAGGAAATACCTGAATACTGTTTTCGGAAAAATAGGCTTTGGTATTGATGGTTTTCTTTACCCTTCTTTTTTCGGGGTTCAGGAAACTCAATAAGAGAAGTTTCCCTCTGTTTTTATCGGTGACTTTGATCTTGAGTTGACCGTTGGCATCAATGGATTCCCTTCCTTTATCCACTGTTTTTTCGCCATCTATGAATTCATAATTGATGGATGTCTTTGGGATGGCAGCGCCATTGATATTGTTCAGTTGGACCAGGTAATAATCTACGCCATTCTCTTGGATCACTGTGCTTTTCGTCTCTACATTATCAGAGCGAACATTTCCGATATTGATGACCTTTTCGAAGAAATAGTCGGGATCATCGTTTCGCATCCAATTGGTATAGGCGCGAAGTCGGTAGGACCCTTCGACCAGGGAATCTACGAGTTCTATATTTCCCACACCCACGCCGGAGAATAGTCCATTTATTTTTTGATTGACGATCTTTCCTGTTGGGCTTACCAACTCTACATAACCGATATTGGATAGGACGGATAGTTTATTTTCCAGACCGATGACACTGTAGATCTTGTACCAGATGGTTTCTCCGACACCGTAGAAGTTTCGGTCTGTCTGTAGGTGTAATTTTTCTTGGGGTCTTTTGGCAACATACTCGCTGAGGATTTCTTGTGCTTTTTCTACCTGTTGGGCCATCAGGAAATGGGTCGTGCAGCAGGCAATTAAAGTCAGAAGAAAGATCGATAGTCTCTTCATAATCAATTTGGCTAATTTCCCATAATGTTACGAAAAAATAGACGTATTTCAATATATTTGCGCTATGAATATTCTGATCATTGGTTCAGGAGGTAGAGAGTCTGCCTTTGCCTATAAAATCTCTAAAAGCCCAAAACTTAATCAATTGTTTATTGCTCCTGGAAACGCGGGTACTTCACAATATGGACAAAATGTTGCCCTTAAGGTGACCGATTTCCAAGCAATCGGTGAGTTTGTTTTGGCTAACCAGATTGAAATGGTCGTGGTAGGACCGGAAGAGCCTTTGGTAAAGGGTATTCATGATTATTTTCTAGCTGATGAGGCTTTGAAAGGAGTTGCGGTTATCGGCCCACAACAAGAGGGTGCTCAACTGGAAGGATCCAAGGATTTTTCCAAAGAGTTTATGATCCGTCATCAGGTTCCAACGGCTGCTTTCCGATCTTTTGATAAGGATTCCTTAGAGGCAGGATTAGCGTATCTGGATACACAGAAACTGCCGATCGTGTTGAAAGCAGATGGTCTTGCACAGGGTAAAGGGGTATTGATCTGTGAAACGTATGAGGATGCCAAAACGGAGCTGAAGGCAATGATTGCAGATGCAAAGTTTGGGGATGCGAGTAGTGTGGTGGTTGTTGAGGAGTTTTTGAAAGGGATCGAGCTTTCGGTCTTTGTATTGACTGATGGCGAAAATTATAAAGTATTGCCTTCGGCTAAGGATTATAAGCGTATTGGTGAGGGGGATACGGGATTGAATACCGGTGGTATGGGTTCAGTTTCGCCGGTTCCGTTTGCTGATCAGTCATTTTTGGATAAGGTGGAAGAGCGTATCATCAAGCCTACCGTGGAAGGTTTGAAGAAGGATAACATTCCTTATAAGGGTTTTATTTTTATCGGCCTGATGAATGTGGATGGGGAGCCTTATGTGATTGAATACAATGTGCGAATGGGCGATCCGGAAACGGAATCGGTGTTGGTGCGTATTGAGTCGGATTTGGTGGATCTATTGGAAGGGGTAGCAAAAGGTGATCTGGATAAACGGAATTATACGGTTACTCCAAAGACAGCTGCTACGGTGATGATTGTTTCAGGAGGATATCCCGGAGCCTATGAAACCGGAAAAGTGATCACGAATATGGAGAATGTGAAGGAGTCTATTGTGTTCCATGCGGGGACCAAGCAGGAAGGTGGAGATGTGTTGACGGCTGGTGGTCGAGTATTGGCGGTTACGGCTTTGGAGGATGATCTTTTCTCGGCCTTGCAACAGGCAACAGCGGATGCGGGAAGGATATTTTTCCAAGGAAAATACTTCAGAACGGACATCGGATTCGATTTGATCTAAAAATATCGATTTAAAAGCCAGTGAGTTATATTTTTGCGGTGTAAAATATTTTGGGAGTATGGATAAAGAGGCTATATTTGCATCACCAAAGCAAAAAGGCCCGTTCGTCTAGGGGTTAGGACGCAAGATTTTCATTCTTGAAACAGGGGTTCGATTCCCCTACGGGCTACCAGATCGAAGATTAAAACATACAAAAGCTTGCAAATTGAACATTTGCAAGCTTTTTTGTTTTTATGGCAGATCAAAATGTTCAGAAATTCGCAAACTTTTAGTGAGTCATTCGGTGAGTCATTAAATTTGATCGAAGTACTCACTGAAACGTATTCAATTCACTGATTTACAACATGTTTTATAAATAAACATCTTGATATGTTTTCGCTTCAAGGCTAATTTTGTTACACTTTTAAATGTTAAATAATGAGTACAAATTATTCCTTGCTCTTCTACTTGAAGAAACCAAAGAATTATGTCAGTGGAGCTAAGCCCATTTACATGAGAATTACGATTAATGGATCGGTCTGTGAAATCTCCACAGGAAAGAACTGTGACCCCAATCGATGGCATTCCAAAGCAAATCGATCAAAAGGAAATACCGAGGAGGTCAAGACTTTAAACAGCTATCTAGAGATGTTGAATCTGAAAGTTGCAGCCATCCATCTTGAAATCCTGAAAATGGGAAAAACCCCAACAATTGAATTGTTAAAGGCTAAACTTACAAGTAAGTCAGAAAATCAAAAGACATTATTATCGGTTCTAAAAGATCATAAACTTAAAATGGAATCATTGCTGGGCAATGGATTTCGGGAAAACACACTAAAGGGTTATAGGACGACTTATTCGCATTTAGAAAATTATATAACAAAGGAATATACAATTGCAGATATTGAACTCCGCAGAATTGACCATTCTTTTATCGTAGGCTATGAATACTATCTTCGGTCGGAAAAAGCCTGTTCGGATATTTCAGCAGCAAAAAACATCAAGCATTTAAGAAAAATTATTAATTTATGACTAGCACATGGATGGATCTCGGGCAATCCTTTCAAGTTTTATAAGACAAATGCAAAGCCTAAGGAAAAATCCTATCTAAACAAAGCGGAACTGACAAGAATCGAAAATAAAAAGCTTGATATTCCAAGACTTCATCAAGTCAGGGATATTTTTGTGTTCTGCTGCTATACCGGACTTTCCTATGCTGATGTTACAAAATTGAGTAGAGATAATATTGAGGTTGGTATTGATAATAAATTTTGGATTAAGATCAGAAGACAAAAAACAAACACACTTTCTTCTATCCCGATTCTTCCAAAGGCTCTTGAAATCCTTGAATCCTATCGAGATTATCCGCCCTGTCAATCAATTGGCCTAATGTTACCCATATTGAGTAATCAAAAGATGAATAGCTATCTGAAAGAAATTGCTGATCTCTGTGGAATAACGAAAGAACTGACCTTTCATATTGCTAGACATACATTTGCAACTACGATTACTCTTTCAAATGGAGTACCAATTGAAACCGTTTCAAAAATGCTCGGCCATCTTGATATTCGTACTACACAGCATTATGCCAAACTATTGGACAATAGAATCAGAAAGGATATGGAAAATTTAGAGATTAAATTATATGGATCAAAATAAGAAGATTATATCATTTTAAAAGTAGTCCCAAGGAAGAAACCATTCTGGGATTATTTACTATCTACCCTTCTTCAGGTTCCAGAGCGGAGGTCAGCGAACTAAAGAGGAAGAGAGAAGAAGATTGGGAGGTGCTCCAATCAGTCAAAAAAGACAAAAGTGATCTCTGGGAACGACTCTCAAAGTTTGTGGACAGCGACAACGAAGGTGCGACCGAATCCATAAAAAACAACAAGTTGAGGATGTATTACCTGTACAAGCTTGGTTTTTTGAACGATGCCATTTGGAATGAAAAGCTCGGTGACGAACAGCGGGCCAAAATATTGTGCAAAATACTGGAAGGAGGGCGGTTGAAAATAGGCACAGCTCTGCAATATTACAAACTGTTCAATTCCATAAGTTCAGCTGAACTTAGAGCCTATGTGGTGGATAATAAAAAGGTCGTCTTTGATTATATTAAAACTATATGTTCTGATATTGAATTAAAAAGAGGTGAATTCATCAATAGCTTGAGAAAAAAATAAGAGGGACCAAAGGATTCGCAGACTTGTTAATCTGGATTCCCACAAAAAGAAACAGATTTATCCGTTTGGATGGACACGGACAGGCCCAGTAGAGATCATTGCTAATTTGCATAAAAGAATGAACTTATGATCAACTCAAAAACTTTCTATCTCGCAATGCTCATTGTGGCAAGTTATTTTACCGCGTCAGCACAGGTAAGCACAGCCACAATATCCAATAGCAATATCAATCAATTGTACAATCGTTTAGACACTGTCATTCAGCAGGAACATATTCCTGGTCTACTGGTTGCTATTGTAAAAAAAGACAGTATACTATATTCTGGTGGACTGGGGTATGCACATCTGAAACAACGTCTTCCAGTAGAAAATCAGACACAATTTCACTTTGCTTCCGTCACCAAATTTTTCGTGGCAATGGGTATACAACAATTAGTTGCTAACAGGAAGCTAAAGCTCAATGACCGTATTCGTGATATAGCGCCTGAAATACCTTTTGACAATCATTGGGAAGCTACAGATCCGGTACGGGTAGTTCACTTGCTCGAACATACCGCGGGCTTTGACGATGTTCAACTCAACAGCATGGTGGATACAAGAAAAAAAAATGCACTTGCTGGTATCGATGCCATTAAAGCTGTTAGCAATTCACTTACGGTGCGCTGGCGGCCGGGAACCATGATGTCGTATTCCAACCCAGGTTATAATGTACTCGGCTATATAATTGAAAAAGTTTCGGGCATGCCTTGGGATAGGTATTTAAAAGAACAGATTTTTTTACCATTGAACATGCAAAACAGCTTATTTGATCTTGATGGAACTCATAGACCCAGCTTTGCCACAGGCTATGACTTTCAAAAGGGAGAATACAGGCCAATGCCATTCTATCGTCCGAGCGGAAATGGGGCCGGAAGCGCGTTGGTATCCAATGCTGATGACATGGCAAAATTCATGCTTTACCTGCTCAATGGTAGTGCCGACATCAGGTTATTGGATAATGCCGGCCTGAAGGAAATGGAGACCATTCACAGTACCTTAGCCAGCCAAGCTGGATTACAAACGGGATATGCCCTCGGCAATGATCTATTTCCGAATAATAAAAAGGTCAGTTTAAGGGGCCACAATGGTAAAGGGGAAGGCTTTGTATCCTGGTTATTCTTTAACCGTGAAGCTGGTATAGCCTATGCAATAGCAGCGAATAGTGTTGTCAATCTTTGGCCAATCTCACAGGCTATTGAAGAATTTTTGACAAAGGACATATCTGCTCCAAAACCAGTCAGCGTACCGATAGATGAACAAAAAATTAAACCACTACTCGGATACTATCAATTTATGAATCCCAGAAACGAACGCTGGGAATTTTACAGACGCATCTTTGGCGGCATTGAACTAACGGCGGTCAGCAAAGATAGACTCGTCGTAAGAAAAGAAAACGGACAGCTCGATTCTCTTGTCCATATGGGCAATGGCATCTTCCGGCTAAAAGATGATATTCTCCCGGCTTTTGTGTTAGCCAAAGATCCCAACGGCCAGCCCTTCTTTCAAGGTTATGGCAATAGTTTCTATCGTAAAGTATCTCGGGCTTCTGTTTTAATCCAAAAGTTGCCTATCTATCTTGGACTTATGGCTATTTTAATTTATCTCATCTATAGCTTTATCGGAATATTTCTTACGCTCTTTCGAAAAATGAAACTGATAGACCTGGCCATTCCTTTATTGCCAATAGTAGGAACATGCTGTTTTCTCGCTGCTTATCGACTTATGGGACAAACAGACGCCAGCCATAAAGAGTTATTTGTCTCTTTTAATGGAACAAGTTTTTCGATATTTCTGGGCATGATCTTATTTGCTATTTTGGTTGCCGTAAGCAGCATGTTGCTTTATAGCCGCTGGTCTCGACTGAACCCATTATGGCTTCGTCTGTTTTTAGCCTTCAATAACTTCTTTTTATGCTATCTCGTCGCCCTTCTATCCATCAATGGTTGGATCGGAGTACCTATATGGATGATGTAGCTCCCTTTGATCAATTATGTTTAAATTCACATTACAATGATAACTTGTTACTGCCCATGATCAATATACTGTATACCTTTCATGCTTTTTCAGCAGGTGCATTTCTGCTGCTCGGTACCTTAATCTTTATGGGTATCAACCACACTTGTTCCCAGGCGGATCGATGGCTAGGAACATGGTATTATTTGATGGGATGCTTATTTACCCAGCTTTTTCTAGAAGGTTTTCATATCGAGAGCGAAGGATTGATCCATACGCTGGAACTCCCACGGTGGGCTACACTTCCCTGCTTCTACCTGGCCGTTCACTACATGGTCAAACCAACAGCAAAAATGCGGTATTGGGGACTACATTTTATTCCGTTCCTCGCTTACCTTTTCTTCTCCATCATCTATTTAATACCCGGCCTTTTTAATAGTCACATCCATCCGCCGCAGTTACCGCAGTGGATCATATTTGCTATCAAATATTTCTTTTTTGCACAATGTATCTTTTATTGGATTGCATGTTATAGGCTCTTCAAAATACACCAGAAAAACATTCGCCAGCTATCTTCCTATACGGAAAAGATAAACATGGCCTGGCTGAAGTATCTTTTGATCGCGCTATTATTGATGATTGTAGCCCGTCTGCTGGCTATGGTTCATTTAGTTTTTAGCTCAGTGGCTCCAATTCTATATTTTATGGGCACAGTGGCGCTTGGGTACGCAACGCTAACACAACGGTCAATTTACACAATTGAGTCTACAGAAAACCTGATCAACGAAACGGAGCATAAAAAGGTCAAGGCCGAAGAGCGGCTGACAGCACAACAGGTAGACACATTAAAAGAAAAATTATTGCAGAAAACAACAGCTGAAAAGCTATATCTCGATCCTGGATTAACACTATCATCCCTTGCGGACCATATCGGAATCAATCCGCATGATCTTTCCTATATCATAAACAATGGATTGGAAAAAAATTTTTACCAGTTTATCAACGAGCTTAGGACGGAGAGAGCGAAAAAACTTTTATTATCCGACGAAGCCAAACAACTTGATATGTTTGGTATCGCAATAAGGGCAGGTTTTAATTCAAGAACAACTTTTTATAGCAGCTTCAAAAAAATAACCGGTATCACGCCAACAGAATATATGAAAGTCTATAGGAAACAATCAAATTAACGGTGCACAATGAAGTTTGTTCGATTGCATCCATTCGGACTGTTAGCCGATCAAAAAGACCTACTCTTGCATCATATCAACAAAAAGAATTATGATACAATACATCAAACCAAGCGGGAGCTCGAAAGCGATCCGCCAATTTTGCACAGCAACATATGGTCTTCTGGTGGGAGCATGTTGCCTTTTTTCTTCGATCGATACATTCGCACAGACCGCCCCTAAAGATGCCTCCCAGCAACAACAGCTTGTTCCGCTAAAATCATTTCAGGGCTACTACCAGCTACCCAATAAAGTGGCTTTCATTGCTTTCGAGGAGCAAGATAATAACCTTTATGCCACACAGCTGTGGGATCAGAAAAAAAGATATCGGCTGGTCCGTAAAGATGATACACATTTTGAATCCAAAAATGAAGGATATTCAATTGAGTTCTTAAAAAATAGCTCAGGTGATTTTAGCCAAACCAAGATTCTGGGTAGAATTATCTGTGAGCGCGTGCCATTTGACCCCAATAAAATTGCGAGTTTAACCACATCTCAACTGAAACAGCTTGCCGGAACTTACCTAAAGGTAAATGACAACAACTTTAAGATTCAAATAGACCCCTCCTCAACAGGCTTAACGCTTACACAATTGTGGGATAACAGAACAATTTCATTTACTCCTCGCTCGGAATTTTTCTTCCTCAATGATGATGGCACATTTCCATTGACATTTTCTGTTGCCAATGGAAAAATAGAGCAGATGCAGTGTTTCGAAAATGATGTTTGGATAAAAACTGACCAATAATCCTATTCAAAAAAATAATATGAACAGATTTATTTCCAGTTTGTTCCTACTGCTGGTGGGTACAGCTCAGCTTAGTGCACAACAGATAGCAGATGAACAGTTCCATTATCCCATCACCGATCCGCGGCACCGGATAGGTGATGGACCGATACTCCTATTTGACGAGGCACACAACAATCCAGTTACTTTGAGAGGAGCTTACGCACCATTTTCAGATCTCCTGCAAGCTGACGGATATCGTCTCCAAAGTGCGAAGGAAAAAATCTCTTACGATCAATTAAAGGAGGTGAAAATCTATATCAGCATAAATGCCTTATATAATCTGGAAAACTGGAATTTACCCACATATTCAGCCTTTACCGATCAGGAGATAGAAACTCTCCGTCAATGGGTATCTGATGGCGGAAGCCTATTTCTAGTCACCGACCATATGCCATGTGGAGGCTCAGTGCAAACTCTTGGTGCGGCATTTGGCATTCATATCGTGAACGGTTATGCGTTACCTAAGAATGGACGTCCGGAAATATTTTCAAAGCATAGAGAAACACTGTTATCCAACGAAATAACTACGGTACCAGGTAAGGAAATAGACAGTATCATGTGCTGGAGTGGAACGGGATTTATAGTCCCAACGACCGCATATATTATTTCTCTGTTGAACGAAGAATATGAAATTTTTCTACCTAATGATGCGGATCAGATAAAAAGGCCTATTCCAGACAATATTCCCCGATTGTCGGGCAAAGGGTTTGCAAACGGTGCTTATCTCCGCTTTGGGAAAGGGAGGATTGTGATCTTCGGGGATGGCGCTCCTTTTTCGGCACAACTCCATGGCATCAAAAGTGAAAAAAGAGGAATGAATCATCCTTCTGCTTACCAAAATGCACAGTTTCTGCTTAATATCGTTCATTGGCTTGACCAATGAACTGATTTGTCTAAAAGACATTCAACATATGACCTTCGAGGGGTGTAAAGAGAAGAGCAATCAGATTAGTAAACCTATAAAAACTTTTAAATGGTCGCAATTATTGAGTTGTTTTCCTTTTTGTGATTCATAAAGCGTTTTATAATCTATTACCAACGCTAATTTTCCTTAGATCAAGTCAATGATTAAAAATCCAAAAATATCTGAAAAAATAATCGATGATGGTCTCAAGCTTCTCTAGATATAAGGAAATCTATTGAAAATGTGTAAAAACTTAATGGTATAGACCTTGTGAAAAATCCCAAAAGAATAGATAGTGACCAATCCCATAATGAATCCCTCTGAACATTGTGCTATACAAACGTATTTCGTATGAAACAGATACTTACATATCCATCGTCGTCGCTGGACGGTCCTGGATACCGGACAGATCATCACAAGGGATTGGATCCTGGTGAGTGAGGGTGCTTGAATGACTACGGAATTCGGGCTTTTTTTAAAGAAGATATTTGGATAACCATCCAGTAAGCGCCCAGTTGGTAGGTCTGTTCTTCCAAATGGACGGTAAGCAACTATAGGATCAATACAAGAACGATCTCAGCGACTTTCATGCCTAGGACCAAAAGCTCACGCAGAGAGCTGGACCTTATTCCCTGATAACATATCGGAACACCTGAGCATCGAAATAAACAATCTTTCAGTCCAAAAGCCCATCATCAAACTGCAGCGATATAGCCTTGATCAGCAAATCACAAGAAAAAGGACTTAGGATGTAAAATGCATCACATCCCAAATTCTTCAGTTAGACCGGTCTTTGGTACCAATTCTAAAACTACTGTTTTTCTCCCTCAAAGCTATATGGGATTTCCAGTGTATTCACAACCAAAGTTAATTTTTTCTCCGCAATCTTGTAACCAAATAGCCCTTGGGCATCATCTCCATTGACAAGCCCTGGAACATCAGCTTTTGCCCGAATGGTCCTGGAAGCTGCATGTGAATATGGTTCTCCAGCTTTAGCGTCGAATTTTAGGCGATTATCATCTACTTTCGAAACAATTAAAACAGCATTAAAATAATTGACACCATCAATTCTATAGGCGCCCTTATATGTACCTACTGCAACGTCAATTGAACCTGTTCCCTGATTGGGGTTATCATCATCTTTGCTGCAACCCACAAAGTTTATGAGTGCAACCATCAAAACTAAAGTCTTGCAAAATCTAATTTTAAAATTTGTCTTTTTCATACTTTACTATGTTTATTATTAATTAATGTTAAACCAAATGTTTCAGAATAAACCGCGATCTGTTAATTGATTCCATCAGTCCCATGCTGCAAAGGGTATCAGATTATATGACCAGAGTGTTATAACGAATTGTGAAACCAAAACCATCAGCCAAAAATCAATGCGTTTTATACTTTTACTTAACGTTGATCCATAATTTATCAGAGATATAAAACAACCAGCCGGAAGTAAAAAGGTACACGCATAGATCAGCATAGTAGGAGGGGATTTATTTCCTATTCTTATCATATCAATACTTGATACTAATAGTAAGGATAACGTGAACAATATCAACGTCGAAATACAGAACATAGACGTTGATCTGAAATATTTCCATTTTCTCCTGAATAAATTAATGATGAAACCAAGGATGAGGAATAATGCCGCTACGACCCCAAGAACAACACTAATGGTGGTCAGGTAAATTTTCCAGCCGCCTATCTTTTTTAAGGTCATTGCGCCGGTGGTGAGAAATGTTTCGCCCGATCCATCATTATAGAACAAATAGGAAGCTGCTGTTCTAGCCTGTGCAACAAACAGCGCGTTACCTATTGTCTTTGCAAAAATTTCTTTCTTTTGAAAGGGTCGGATAGAAATATCGTTTCCGATATTTTTCACAACAGTATATCCGCAGATGACATCAATGAGTTCCATGGGATGAATCTTTGTAAAGACAGGGACATAATAACCTTCCCATTCGGAATCCTGTACAACCGACGACCTCTTTACGGAACCGACATGCAATTGTAAAGTATCCATATCCAGATGATCAATTAAGGCTTTATTGAACAGTTCATAATCGGCCGTTTCGCTGTCCATATTATGCGCTATGAAAAATGCTTTTTTTTCTTTTGGAAAGAGGTAATACATCGCCCGGAAGCCAATCGTGTTTCCCGTATGGGCTACCCCGACAACACCATGGCGATCTCTGGAGAGAGCTCCCAGAGCATAGCCCAATCTCAGTCCATTTTTTGCGGCAATGGTATTTACCGGTCTTCCCATTTGATCGATGAACTCCTTTCTGATGAATTCCTGGTCATTTAATCGCCCACCGTTGAGCAAAAACTGCAAAAATTTTCCCATATCCTCAGCTGTAGTTGTAAACTGGCCTGCTGGACGCACATATATCGGCATTGCAAAGGCAGGATCTCCATTGTCAAAATGCCCCATGGCCAGCTTTTTGTCTTTTTGCTGGGATCTGAAATGGAAAGTGCTGTTCTTAAGACCAATGGGCCGGAGAAGGTTTCTGTCGAGATAATCTTCGTATGGTTCCTTTACGAAAGTTTCTATCAGCATGCCAAGCAGCGTGTACCCCATATTGGAATAAGAAAATAATGATCCGGGCTTAACATGTATATCCAGTAGCTCGGGATTCCTTTCGTAAAACTCTTTTAATGGTGTTAGGGCGGTTGAGCCCGTACTGAAGAAGTGCCACAGTCGAATGTCGGACATGCCAGAAGTATGGTCGAGCAGATGCCGAATCGTAACAGGGTTTGAATTTTCCCAAGGGTTGTCCATCGGCAGGTCTTTCAAATATTTCTTTATCGGGTCATCCAGATTGAGCATATTCTGGGTAGCCAATCGCAAGATCCCCATTGCAAGGAAGGTCTTGGTTAAGGAACCGACATGTACCTTATCGTCCCTAAGCATTGGGTCGCCCGTACGTCTGTTTTTGAGTCCGGAACTATACGAAGTAATCTGTCCGTTATTAACAACCGAATAAACAGCCCCTGAAAGATTTTCCTTTTTTAGAAGAACATCTATTTCCTGTAACGATTGAGCGGCTGCAACTGAAGGCTGAAGTAAACATAACACGATATAACTCGTTACCTTCCAAAAGTTAACCGGCTTCTCCAAAAGTGAAATTTTACGCGACAGGTATTTGAAGATCATTACTTTTGATTGAAAAAATTCCACATATATTCATTGATATCAAGTTCCTTCGATGTAGGTCCGATCGGCAGGCCTATGTTGAAGTCATCCGCTCCTGGCCAGGTGTGGCCCCCGTCTTCGATCGTGATCAATGTCAGGATTCGATCTGTATTTTTTGTTTCCAAAATCGTTATCGATTTTCCATTTTCTGTTTTTCTGTCTGTATAAAGAGGTTTAATTTTTTCAATAGTAAAGAGGTTCGTTTTCCAAAAACTATAGGTATCCAGAGCAGAAAAATAGCCACCTTTTTTTCCATCATATTTGACAATCTGATCTGCCTTTCCGTTCACCATCAGGACAGAAATCGGGTTTTCCGGCTTATGGTGGTAGGCTACCGAATCGGGAAGATTTGCCCCGATGCTTGCGATTGCAGAAAACCGATGTGGCAGTTCCGATGCAATCCTATGGCAGAAAAATCCTCCACGTGACAGTCCGGTAGCAAAAACTTTATTCTTTATAATGTTATGTTCCTTTTCGATATGCGAGAGAAGGCTGTCCACGAAACCTATATCGTCAGTCCCGTCTTTGTAGGACATTCCATAACCTACATTCCAATCTTCGTTTACTCCCTTTGGATAGACAACGATAAATCCATGCCTATCAGCCGTTCTGTTCATACCTGTATAGAGCATCTGCTCGGCAGGCGTCATTCCTCCGCCATGAAAATTGAAGACTACCGGGTAAGATTTGTCAACGGAATAATTTTTCGGAGTATAAATAATGTATTTCCTGTTAACTCCATTGACCAAGATGCTTTTTGTTTGGCCAAACACGAAAATCGGTATACAAACAAGTAAAAGGAAAATAATATTTTTAATCATATTGGAAGATTTCTACTATTTTGGATGATAGTCTTTGGTTCTTTCTTTTTATCCTTTTCGAGAGGATGGGTTTCAAAATTATCCATACAAAGCTTATAAGGGTCAATAAAAGTGTTGATGAAAGCATAACGCCGGCAGGAGATTTAAACATTGAATCTAAAAAATGTAGATAAACCGAAATAAGAAAGAATGTGGTTACAATACAGAACATCATCAGGTCACGTTGCCCTTGCTTCAAATAGATATCCGGAAGAGTCCGTATAAAATCGGTACTGTTCGACAGATATTCTTTCCGTTCTCCGGTAATCCTGCCCCAGGAATATCCGAACAGATGAACCGAAATCACGAGCAGGATGATTTCTGAAATGCTTTTATAAATGCTGTTCAGTTCATCTGTATGTATAACGTAGGCAAAGCATATTGCCGAAAAAAATATAGCGGCAATGAACCAAAGGAGAATAGCCATCCTTTTCCTTTTTCTCCATTGTTGCAGGGTTTGGCTAAATTCATTGAACGATTCGTCCGCGTCCACCTCCAATGATTGCCAGGTTTTTTTTAAGTCCAAAAAATTATTCATCTTCCTTCATTTTTTTTGATAGTACTTCTTTTATTCTATGGATACGAACCCGTACGTTGGAGTGGCTCAGTCCTAATATTTCAGCGATTTTATCCTGCTTTAGATCTTCCAGATAAAAGCCGATGATCAGTCTGTCCATATCCGGAAGTTCAGCAATGCACCGGTGTAGCCTGACAAAGTTTGCGTCTTCCACACGGTGATCTGTTTCCTCATGATTTAAAAAACTATATTCACTACCAAGTTGTTTTTTCTTTTCATTCTCGATTTGTCTCAGGCATTTGTTACTTGCGATTCTGTAGATCCATCCGGCTATATTTTCTTGATGTTTGATCTCTTTCAGGTTGGTAAATACCGTAATAAAAGTATCCTGCATCACGTCCTTGGCCATTTCTGTATCATTGAAATAGCCAAAGCAGACCCTGAATATTTTACTAGAGTATTCTTTATATAGATGTTCGAATTCCATTACGATAGATTTCCATTATACTTTGATAAATACAGAACTACTCAAAATGTTACAGATTATTGAAAAAAATCCTAATCTGTTCTCTTTGTTGCTTAATTTCCAAATGGTCTTTCCACCCCACCCCCGAATTGCTTAGTATCTAATTTGAAAAAAAGCCATAAGCTGCTTTGACTTTAAATAGTATAGTTAGAAAAAGTCTCGATATTTCATGGTCCACCAGCTTTACAGATTTTTGAAATATATTGAATACAAATACTTGTTAAAAAACTGGTTAAAAAAAGGTCAGTCTCTGTACACTATGATATTATTTCGATATCCAAACCAACATACAGAAGACAAACTATTGATCCTACAAATCAAAATTAAATTCGAATTAGTGAACAGTCCCTCAGTGAGTCTCGTCGAACATTGTGCTATTCAAACGTATTCCGTATGGCACAGATATTCTCAAGTTATTCGGATTCAGAGTTTAAGGAACTTCTATTCGTGAATTTCAAAAGGCTGTCAGGGAACCCATTGATGGTAATCCAATAGCAAAAGTAAATCCTGACACCGAAGGGATAGGATACAGAACAAGGTCAGAAACCAGAAAATTGTTGGGGGGAATATTCCAACACTCACTATTGGGAAAAAGCTGGGATTTTGATTTCCCACAGAATAGGCCAAAAAGTATTCTATTGGATCGGACAATCCGGGAGGACCTATCAAAGGCAGGAAGGGAGGTTAAGGATGGGACGGATGGACAACATTCCGAACGCAATACCATCCAATATATCTGCATACCACGATATAAACGTATCCGAATATCTATTAATCCGTGTATGTACATACATATGTATTTATGTATCCGGATATGATCTATACCAATGTATGGATATATAGTTATATTGTTATATGCTTATCCAGATATAAGTTAGGATATACCATTGGCAGGTTAATTAGCTCGGCCAATAACCTAACAACATACCCCTCTACTCTTTTCGAGAGACAAAAACGGCCATGCTATTCCTTCATTCTTCCAATCCCCATTTGTTTGGAGAATGAGGATCTTGGACGTAAGAAGCCTTTTAACAATAGTAATGGAACTTTAGAAATATGGAAATAGGAGGGAATTCCAATTTTGAAAGTGTCAATAAAATGGCTATTGTTATTCCAGGAAATCATTATCAATTTATCAATATCCCTAAAACTAATGGATTTATTGAGTATACCAGTTCTAGAAAGGTTTTAGATATTTACATTTAGGAGGATTTTTAATTTGAATTGCTTAAAACACAGGGTTGTTCCGAAAAACAACTGCAGGAACATTTTATATTAAAGAATTATACCTTTTACCGGGATGCAGCCCTGATCAATGAATATCAATAAAGTTTAATCGAGGAATTGTTGAATCATTCCTATCAATCAGAATTTGCCAAACAGTTTATTAGAACAAAGGCATTAGAATTTATCATTACTGTTTTTGCTGGCGCAAATAATCAGCTGACCGTTAAAAAATGGTCTCAGCATGATGTGGAAATTATTCATAGTATAAGTAGGTGTTTAAATGAACATTTTCATGAGGATTACATTTAAAAACAATAATGCGTAAATTTGGAATCAATGAATATAAATTGAAAAATGCGTTCAAGGATATATTTGGTGATACGG
Source organism: Sphingobacterium sp. 1.A.4 (assembly GCF_002734245.1). Lineage (NCBI taxonomy): Bacteria > Pseudomonadati > Bacteroidota > Sphingobacteriia > Sphingobacteriales > Sphingobacteriaceae > Sphingobacterium > Sphingobacterium sp. 1.A.4. Next base: position 233,610 of record NZ_PEAZ01000001.1, on the reverse strand, counting down.
TTTTCAGCTTTATCCGAAAGCAAAAATTAAAGCGTGCAAAAGATCTTTTATTAAACTCTGAATTAGAAATCAAGGAGATTGCTTTCTTGACCGGTTTTAAATATTCGCATCATTTCTCCAAGGTGTATTTTGTATATTTTCATATGAAGCCGCAAGAAGTGCGAATTCATCAGTCTTGTTAGCAATTCTTTTCTAGCCACTGGCATATTTTCCATAGGGCAGCTTTCGAATTAAAAACGTAATACCTATGGAAACTATGATCGTGCTGATGGTTGCTAGAGGGATAACCCAAGCTGTGCTGAAAAATTTGTAAATCAGTGGATGCAAGAAGTTTAACGGAATAATATGGCAAAGGTAAATCCCAAAGCTATATTTGTCAATTGTTGCTATCCAAGCTGGAACTTGAAGATTCTGGGTCCATTCCTTAACCCAAAGAAAGAGTGATCCGGCGGCGATGGTAGTGGTTACAAAAACATAATTATAAAAGAAGGGATCCAGCCTTTTAGCTCCTTGGTTAAGGATGTTCGTGCCGACGGCGCCGATGACAACCATCAATAAATAAAGAAAAGCAAATACAAACCAGCTCTTTTTAAAATCAAAGTTTTTCACGCTTAAGTAGTATCCCAAAACCAAGTAACCAACATAACCCGAAAAAAAGGTCAGATCAAATTTGGGCATGACTTTGTACAATGATTTATTGCTGAAGCACATCGATAATAACCACAGAACCAAAAACACTTCCATTTCACTGGTGGAAGATCGTATCAGTAATTTTCTTAGAAAGGGGATCGCCAGGTAAAGCCCTATGATCATATATAGATACCATAGGTGGGCATTGGCTCCATGCAGAATCTTATCAAAACTAATGGACCATATTTTTTCTGTGGATAGTGACTCAAAATTGGTATACCGGTAGAAATAATAGATCAAGTAGACAAGGGTCCAGAAGGCAAAAGGATAAAGTAACTTCGGAACACGTTTTTTGTAGAAAGTCCAGGTGTCTTCATCCTTAGGGATCAGCAAAAACCCGGAAATGATAATAAAAATAGGTACAGAACATCTGGTGGCAGCATTGATCCAATTGGCGTAATTCCAATCAAATCCCGCTGTATTGATCCGGTAAAGAAAGCCTGTCGAGGCATGTATCAAAACTACAAAGATGGTTGCAATAACACGTATATAGATCAAGTAGTTGTTTTTCTCTGTCATGCCCTTAATTTCCGAAAATATAATTGAATCCAATGAGAATCCGCAAATTTGAAAAACATTATTTTAAATGATCGGTTTATGCGTATTATTTCAAGATTGCGATCATGCCTTTCTTGTTTAAAGCTAAGAAAAACTAAAATCAACAACATTTATTGGATAGAAGGGGCTATTAAAACTGTTTTAATTGTATTAACTAATAGGAAACGACTGCTTTAATCGTGGTCATCTACTTTATTTGGGTTTGGAGGCAGGGGATTAGTGTCCTTTTCTGGCCTTTTTCCTGTATTGTCTTCCACGTTGGTTTTCTTTTCCTCTGGAGTGGGATATTTCCTGTTTTTCTCCGTTTCCTTGATTTGTTCTGATTCTCTGTATGGGGCTTTTTCCTGTTTGCTCATGATCGCTCTTTCTATTATAACAAAGTGGGGAAAGGAATGTTCTGATAATTGCCAAATTGGCTTTAAATGCAATCACCAAATAAAAATAGCGACCCCCGAGCGTCGCTATTTTTATATTTAATTGGTGATTTCCATTCGGAGTTCCTCTTGCATGAGGATTGTTTTTTTGTTGATGGTATATTCATAACTCAATAGAAAAACATGGAATTTTCTTCCATAAATCTCCTCTAAAGTATAGGTGTTTGGATATCTGCTGTCCCCATCGAGCTGTTTGATCTGAAGATCTTTAAAGGGTTTGATGGTTACTTTTTTATCTTCGTCCACCTCTAAAACCATGGAAGTTTTATTGATGTGCTCCAGATTGTTTTCAAAGGCTTCCGTTCCGGTAATTAATCTTACGGTGTTTTTGGCTAGAGGGAACATTTTTTTGTTTCCTGCAGTGACTATTTCATTTGCAGCTCCGGTCATGGTGTAAAGGGAGTTCGTCGCCTGAGATGCATAATCATTCCTTATCTGGATCTGGTAAAGAATAGTGCTCTTTAGTGTGTTAAGTTCCACTCCAGGGGTTTCCGTGGCTTTTAGGGAAATAAAATAAGTCGAATCAGGAGAAAGACCATCAGCACGTAATTTAACCATGGTCCTTCCTGTGCGTTCGCCAGCATTGATCTGGATCTTATAATCTTCGATCACATACTTGTCGCGAGGAAGAAGCTTTGCATAGAGTTTTTCATCCGCATCATAAAGGGCCCTATTGTATTTATCCAAGGCAGCTTGGTCTTCCTCCAATTGGATGACCATATTGCTTGCCGGAACATCTGTACCGCCAGAGGAAGCTGCGATATACCCGGTATATTCTTCCCCGGTTAAAGGGACTACTTCCTGAAAAGTATTATGGTAACTGCTGCTGATCAAGGCCACCACATTTTTATACATTTCCTTTTCAAAAATCTCGTTGTCCTTGCATGAAGTCAGCACCAATGGAAGTGCCAACATCGCTATATATTTACGTTTCATGTTGCTCTATTTTAAATTTCCTAATAACCTGGGTTTTGATCCAAAGAAGGCAATCTTCTCATTTCTGTACGTGGAATCGGAACCCAAACCAGTTTTTTGTCCACTACACGGGTTAAGAAAGAGGAAGTACCAGGGATTACGCGTTGGTAATAGGTCTCCTTCGTAGCACCATCCGGGTTCATACCACGGATAGGTTCACGTTCGGTTTCTTCCATGATTCCCCAGCGTCGAACATCATAATAGCGTCTGTTTTCCCAAAGGAATTCTACCATACGTTCGCGTTCAATCTGTTTCTGAATTTCAGCTCTGCTTCCTGTTTGTGAACTTGTCAACCCTGGAAGTCCTGCTCTATAACGTACCTGGTTGAATGCTTTCTGGATCTCTTCCGCATCACGGCTGATGGTATAGGTTTTATCGCCTAATTGAACAGAGTGACTACCCGTGATGTTATTCAACGCTTCTGCATAGGATAACAGGATTTCGGCATACCGGATAATCGAGTATGCTTTTTTGATCCTACGTGCACCCGTACCTTGAAAAGCATCCATAGGGTGGTTGTATTTCTTGATCACATAACCTGTGATCGGATAGTTGGGTGAAGTGGCAGTAACTCCGCCACGACCATCTGCATCTTGGTAATAATATTTCGCGGTATAATTGTTCAAGGTCGTACTTGATCCTGCTTGCCAAACGGCTTCGTTGAATCCGACCGATGCATAGAAACGCATTTCGCGATTGTTGTACATGTTGTAAACACCAGAATTCAACGGATAACCCGAGAATCTTTTAGGGGATGTGGTAAAACCTGTCTCTGAATAATAGCCATCTACCGAAGCTTCTTCTTTCGTGCGGCCATCATCCATTAAATAAGCATCAACTACCTTTTGGGTAACACAGAACCTACCCCAACCGCCTAAGGAAGGTGGAAAGGAACCTAAATTGATATAGGCATTCAGGTATTCTGTGTTTCTTCCCCAGATAACCTCCGGATTGATTCCAGGTACTGCTTCTCCGGTAAAGATATCCGAGTAGGATTTGAAGGCATCAATACCACCTGCTCCATTCGGGAAGGCACTATAGAAGTTGGGGTCGGAAGTGACATTTTTTGGTAACTCAGGCGTATTTGCATCAGCAACAACAGTATAGAGTTTGTATTTCCCCATTTCCATCACGCGTTTGGCGGCTGCAGCGGCGACCGCCCATCGTTTCTCATCATATTGTTGGGAAACATAATGTACATTATCTGTTTTACGTGTCCAGTTTCCAAAATAGGAATTGGCTACTGGTCCACCATTGAATAATGGGGATGCATGGATCAATCTCAAGCGAGCGATCAAGGCATAGGCAGCGCCCTGGCTCGGACGACCGAAATCCAGAATGGAGATTTCTTTCGGCATCAATGCAGCGGCTTTTTCAAATTCCGCACAGGTGTATTCCATGGTCTCATCATAGGTTGCTCTAGGGCGGTCGTAATATTCGATCGGCTCATTCGTGTTAACCACCTCATCGCCCAATAAAATGGCCGGACCGTAATCCACTATGATGTTATAATAAGCATAAGCTCGGATAAAGCGGGTATACCCCTCGATACGTAATCGATCGGCATTCGTTAGATCTCTTGGTACATCCAGATTGGCCAAGATACTATTTGCTTTACGGATGATCTTGTAATACCGGTTCCACTGATTCAAGTTGTAATCGTTGGCTCCAGCACCTGCTCCGTAATAATCTGGCGTGATGTTCCCAGTTACAAAATCCATCCCGTAATACACGTTGGTGGTTCCGGTTCCGGTCAATCCATTGAATCCTTCATCGGTTGCCATTGGTCCAGGAGTGAAGCCAAACCTTACGGTATTGGATTCATCTGGGAACATCGATGCTGCACCCCACATGTAGGCCTCTATATTACGGGTGTTACTGAAGGCAGAATCAATATTGAATTCGTCATCGAAATAATTGTCGATATTTAGATAGTCTTTACAAGAGCTGCTCATGAATACCGTAGTAACCAAAAGCCCTGCTTGCACGATCCTTTTTATGAGTTGTTTTTTCATTGTCTTTACGGTTAAGGGTTAGAAGTTCAAGTACAACTGTACAGAATAAGTTGATGGAATTGGATATTTACGGCCATTCCATGCGGCTTGCTCGGGATCAAAAATTTTGACCTTATCCCAAACGTACAGGTTGTTTCCTACAAATTGGATGTCCATTGAAGATACCCCGATACGCTTCATGAAATTAGGGTTCACATTGTAGTTCAAGGTGATCTCTTCCAAACGGATATAGCGGGAATCACCTTGCCAGAAATTGGAGATCTGGCTGTTGTTCTGGTTATTTCCATATTGTAAACGTGGGAATCTTGCATTCGGATTTTCAGCCAAGGAAGGATCGATGCCATTTGCTATGGCATAGTCCATCGGGATCCAACGGTTTGCGGGATCAGCGGCAATATCCAGAACATTACCTAGGTTCCCTTCAAAGAACGGCATATAGCCCATTCCATTGGTTTCCCAAACATTATTCACTTGCATACGCTGTCCTACATAGAAGAAATTCGTTCTTCCAGTCCCTTTGAACAATACACCTAAGGTTAGTGCCTTATAGCGGAATTCCCCCCCAAAACCAAACATCGTCAACGGATAGTTACTATGCGTCAGAGGAACCATATCCAATTTGTCGATCGTACCGTCACCATTCACATCTTTGTATTTGATGTCTCCAGGTAGTACGGTGCCAAAGGTTTGTTTAGGGCTATATTTGATGTCCTCCTCGTTCTTGAACAATCCCAAGGCTTGATAACCCCGAATGGAATTGTAAGGGAAGCCATTGAATTCCAAATAAGGATATTCTAAATAAGCCTGCTCCCAATTTTGGACTACGTTCTTAGAATAGGTGAAATTACCTCTTAATGTGATTCCAAAATCTTTGGACAGGTTGGTGGTGTAGCTCAAGTTTCCATCGATACCCGAACTCTTCATGCGCCCTACATTGGCAAATGGATTCGAAATTACCCCTACATATTCAGGAACCTGAACCCGTTGTTGGAAAATACCGTTCCGCTGATCGCTAAAGAAATCGATTACAAAGTCGATTTTATTGTTGAAGAGCTTTCCTTCGAAACCAATGTTAGACTTTACGGCTCTTTCCCAGGCCAAATTATCTGCTCCAATTCGGGTTTCCATAATGGTTTCAATGCCTCCAACCCCCCAAACATCATCATCTTTAACATCCACTTTCGTCAAATAAGGGAATCGAATGCTGGATATACGGTCATTACCCACGGAACCGTAGGATGCCCTGATCTTGAAGTAGTTCAACCAAGGAGCTGATTCCTGTATGAATTTATAGCTTGTAGGAACCCATCCTAAAGCAACTGATGGAAAAAATCCATATTGTCTGCCCGGCTGGAAGTTTTCAGAACCGGTGTACCCAAAGTTCACATCCAATAGATAGGTGTCACGGAATCCGTAGGTCAATCGGCTGGATACCCCTTGATAGCGCAAAGGAATCGCCTCTAAGTTGCCTGTTGCATCAACGGTATTCTTCGCATCACTGATGTAGTAGTATACCAGAGCGGAAGTTCGGTGATCCGATCCAAATTGCTGGTCGTAATTAAGGACCGATTCCAAGTGGAACTTACGGTATTGGCTGATGCCTTTGGTATAAGTAGCCTTTTGCTCCTGTACCACTTCTTGCATCACCAATGAACCATCAGCTGCACGGCTCAATGCTTTATGTAATGCCGGTTGTACCCTTCTTCTTTCATTAAAGAAACTGTGGATATCGTAAGCTCCTTGTGCGCGGAATTTCAAACCTTTCACCAAAGGGCTCAAGTCTTGGTTCAACGCTAATGTAACTTTTCCTTTAAAGGCTTGATCGGATGCTCTACCCGTGCGGTTGATCATCACATAAGGCGATGAACGGTCGTCGCCTCCGATTCCCGGAAGCATGCCGTTCGAATATTGTGTAGGAATGGATAATGGAGTCAATCTGGATTGTGTTCTCCAGATGTATTCCGTATTGGCTACACCAGGTTGATCTAATTTAGAAAGGAAACCATCGGATCCCAAGAAGACTTTCGTGGTCTTGGTCAGGTTCAGATCCAGGTTGATGCGGTAGTTATACGTGTCAAATCCCACATTCGAACTATATACACTATTCTTGTCTACCTTATAAGCAGCAGTTTCACTCTTACCTCCCAAACTTAAGAAGTAGCGAGCTACCTCTGAACCACCTCTACCGGAAACATAATAACTCTGCCTCCAATAGTTTTTGTTCAGGATTTCATTTTGCCAATTCACATTCGGATACATATCTGGGTCTAATCCATCCCGGATGATCCCCATTTCTGTTTGATCGTACAATGGGCTTTGTCCGCGAACGGCAGTTGCTTCATTCGCTAATTGCGCATATTCATAAGCACCTAAGTAATTAGGTAATTTATTCAGGACCGATAAGGTAGAGTTGGCTCTGGCCGTGATCTGGATCCGGTCTACCAACCCCCTTTTCGTGGTTACCAATACCACACCATTTGCCCCCCTTACCCCGTAAACTGCAGTGGCTGAAGCATCTTTTAGGATGGAAAAGCTTTCCACATCGGCAGGGTCAATGGTGTTCAGGTCACCTTCTAGACCGTCGATCAATACCAGGGCGCTACTATTAGCACCGAATGTACCGATACCACGAACCCAGAATTCGGAAATGTTTTTCCCTGGTTCACCGCTTGACTGCAAAGAGATAACCCCAGCAGCACGACCACCCAATAGATTGGCCATGGAAGGAGCCGGTGTCTGTAGCGATTTCACATCTACGGTGGTGATAGCTCCCACAGAGCTAATCTTACGCTGGGTATTTCCAAGTCCAACCACGATGACCTCATCGATGTCGGCACTTTTCTCAGCGATTTGAATGCGTAGGGCTGTCGTAGATTCCACAGCAACATGTTCTACATTCTCATATCCCGTATGACTGAATACAATCTTATCCCCATATATCGCTTGGATGCTAAACTTACCATCAGCATCGGTAGATGTACCTGCAGATGGGCGGTCTTTGATAAAAATTGTTACACTTGGCATGGGGTTGCCCTGTTCATTAACCACTGTTCCGGCAATGGTCAATTCTTTTGTTTCCTGTGCGTATGCCGAAGGAAAAGTAAGGCATAGAAACAGTAAACAGATCGTTTGAAATATCTTCATTTTAATTTAAGCTAGTATAAATTTGTTGGAAAGGTTGATTTGCCTAATTATTCGATCACCAGTTTTCGGATGCGCGCATTACTCCAGTCTGCGATATAAATATCGCCCTGTTCGTTTACTGCAACGCCCCAAGGTTGATTGAACATGGATTCTACGGGTCCACCATCTTTGTAGCCAGCAGTTCCAGGTTGCCCGGCAACTGTAGTTACGATGTTGTCCGCAGATACCATACGAATACAATGGTTTCCATAATCGGCAACAAACATGTTCCCATCGTTATCAAATTTGATGTCCTTTGGAAAATTGAATAGGGCATCAGCAATTGGGCCATCACGGAAACCGCTTCCTCCAGGCGCATTCATTCTTTTAAAACCTCCTGAACCATTCGGGTCGCGTAGGTCTAATACTGATATCCCCTGTCTAAATTCCGTTGGAGAGGCATTGGAGTGTAAAGTGATGTATAATAACCATGGTTTTTTAGGGTTGATCGCCTGTCCATACTGAGATCCATATGGACCTTGATGAACGATTTTTGCTTCCATTGTTTCCGGATTGATTTTTGCGATCTTCCCATCGCGGTACCGGGTGTATAAGTGACCATCATAAGGGCAGAAGGTCACGAAGTTCTTATAACGATCTGCATCCACAATGGAGTTAAGATCTGCAGTTGAATATTTCACGTTACGTTGTCGAGGGTACCAAGCCTCCCGCGGATCGAAAGTAAAGATTACCTCTTTAGTGGACTCATGGGCAGCTGTAAGCATACCTGTCGCACGGTCTACTGTCAATCCATTTGCATAAAGGATCCGGGTAGACGATTCTGCTTCGATCAATGGCGTTACGATGTTCTCCTTTTCATTGATACGTGCCACACCGAATGTTGCTGGTGAACCACCATCACGCCAAGACATGAAAATGTTCCCTTCAGCATCCAGTTCCAGGTACTTTCCATAAACTTCTGCCTCAGAAAGCACTCCTGGTTTGAAGTTTTTCTTTCCATTTCCCGTTACTGTACTGACTTGAGCTTGCGTATGGTAGACAAAACTGTTCTCATACACCATCGAATCTTGGCCAATGACCACAGATATTTTCGGATCCTCCCCGGGTAAACGGGGAACAATAGCATAGATGCGTTCGCCGCTACTGGAAACTACCGATGCCAAGGCATTATTGAAATAAACTTTGATTTTTGATGGATCGGAACCGAAGTTTTCTCCATCTAAGAGAATTTTAGTCCTTGCACCCCCTTCTAGTGGGAAGAATGATTTTAGCACGATTGGTTTGCTGGGATCATGCTCACTCTTTTTAAGGTTCTCCTCGTCTTTACAGCCTGTGAACAGCAGCAAAGAGCACAGGGAGACTGTTAATACATGTAGAAGTTTCATAATTTGGTTAGTTAATAAGTAAGTAAAAAATTCATTTTGCTTATAGTTTGTATATGTTTTTCATATTTCTGTATAAAAAGAAACAAAATGTAAACTATGTCAACATCGAAAACGGGGTAGAAAGCCGTTTTTAGTTTCTTAAAATACTTCGCAAAGCTATTGAATCCCCCTCTAAAGGGTATTTAGGTTTTATTATGTTTATATTAAAGTTATATTAAATATTTTAAAAAACGTTAATTTAATTTTAATATTTATCAATTTTTTGGTATAAACACGGAAATAAGTAAGAAAAAGAAAGAAAAATAAAGGATCAGGATAGGAGTAGATTGAAGGAGGTCATTTCAAGATAAAAAATGCCAGAAGCTTATGGAAATTCGTAAAAATTAACCAACTTAGGCGGTTGCACAACATAATATAGAGGACCAAATCATATATAAACCAATAATGAGGGAAAATATGCAGTATAAGCTTATGTGGGAAAGAATACGTTCTGGAGAAGAGGAAGCGTATTTTGATCTCTATGCAAAACTGTATCCCGAATTGGTTCGATTTGCCATTAAAACTTTCGGTGACTCGGAACTGGCCTATGATGCCACAGATGATGTTTTTCTTTCCATCTGGGAGCGAAGAGATCACCTAGATCGAGTGGAGAACGTTCCGTCCTACCTGATTACCATCCTGAAAAGAAAGATTATCCGTTTATTGGAACGCCGGGAGAAACTTTCCAATGCCGTTAAATTATTGGTTGAACAGGATGAGTGGACAGAAATGCCCTACGATGAATTTATTATTCGGGTACAATCAGATGAAATCGTACAATTAAAATTGAAAGCTGCCCTCGCTAAGCTCACCTTTCGACAAAAGCAGGTCGTTCAATTAAAGTTTTTTGAGAATCTGGGCTATGAAAAGATTGCTGAAATGACGAATATGTCCGTCAAGACCTGCTATAATACCTTGTATGATGCCCTAAAGATCATGCGACAGGAATTCTATGACTATTGATGTTCTAAAATCCAGTTTTTTAATAAGTTAAGTGCCTGATATTCAGCTATGATAAAAAAACTTTAAATTTCTCTTAGGCAATATGATGCTTTTCCTGCACTATATAGTAAACACCTAAAGAATGAAAGAACATAAATTTGTGGAGATCGAAGATTTCTTGATAGATCCTACTTTCCAGCAGTATTGTGGAGAAGAGAATGATCTTAGCATTCAATATTGGGAAAATTACCTGAAAAACAATCCCCACCAAGCGGAAACCATGGGAAGGGCTAAACGCCTTTATCAGATATTAAGTGCCAACCGTAGACCAATCCAAAAACAGCTTCTTCAATTTAAGCAAACAGTAACAGATAAAACCACATATCAAAAACGGACACCAATCATTAACTATTGGAAATGGGCATCCATAGCTGCTGTTCTCCTGGCGGTATTAAGTGTTGGTTATTATTTTCTAAATCTGGAAAAAGATGGGACAGTTTCTACTGCGGTCGTATTTAGTCAGCAAAACCTCAGCACTAAGAAAGGAGAGAAAAAGGAATTTACATTGCCCGATGGAACGGTTGTTAAATTAAATGCAGCGAGCCAATTGCAGCTTTCCGAAGATTTCAATCAACATGAACGTCGGGTAAAATTAATTGGTGAAGGTTTTTTTGAGGTGAAGAAGGATGCCGAAAAACCATTTTTGGTGGAAACGGAAGATTTTGATATTAAGGTATTAGGTACTGAATTCAATGTGAAAACCTATCCAGAAGCCAGTGAATCCGAAGCTTTTCTGTTGGAAGGGTTGATTGAGATGCACAGTAAAGGTAAAAATGCCAATGCCATTTTGATCAAACCGAATCAACGCGTATCCATCCAGCGGTCCTCCAAGTTAATTCCGATTGAAGAGCAAAAGCTATCTTCGGCAAAACAGCAAGCTGCAAAAGAGATCGTCATCCATGAACTGGAGGAAGATCTTGCTGCGGAGGAGATCAACGACATTGCCTGGAAGAACGGGCGATTGGTGATGTCCGATCAAGATTTTGAAGAGGTAAAATATATGTTGGAAAGATGGTATGATGTGGAAATTGAATTGGCTGGTGAGAAAATCAAAGACTATCGTTTCACCGCCACCTTCAGCAACGAAAGTATTCGGGAAGCTTTAAAAGCATTGCAAGATGTTCAACCTTTTAATTTCAAGATTTATGGTAAGAAAATAACTATTTCAGAAAACTAAGAAAGGATAGTGCGCTAACACTATCCTTTGAATCGATTAAAGTAGGCAGCCACATCTGACCATGTGTCTGCCAAGTATAAAATTAACCAAGTACTAAAATATGATTAAAAATGACTTGTTGCAAGTGCATTCTAACCGGCACTTGTACTTTAGATTCATTATCCGAATGAAACTAACCTTGATTATGATTTTATTGTTTCTGCTCAATGTGAAAGGGAATGTATATTCCCAGCAGAAAGTAACCCTCGATGTACAGAAAACAAAACTGAGCCGAATCCTCAAATTAATTGAGGATCAGAGCGACTATTACTTCGTTTTCAACCCGGGAATTAAGAATTTCTCCAAAGAAATGAGCCTTTCCGTGGAAAATGAACTGGTGTTGGACCTGCTGCCTAAACTGTTCAAAAAGAATGGATTGGCTTTCAGTGTCTCCGAATCGGGTTTGGTAGTTGTCAATCAGCAAAAACTGCAGACGGTAAAGGGTTTGGTAACAGATTTGGAAGGTCATCCATTGGCTGGAGCAACCATCCGCTTGAAAGGATCTTCCATTGCAAAAGCAACGGACCTGAACGGACAGTTTGAAATAGAGGCTACTTCAGGAGCTGTTTTGGTGATTTCCTATACCGGATTTACCTCTAAAGAGATTACTCTGGGTGCTGAGACCAACTTAAAAATTGAATTGGTTCCAGATCAGATGATGTTGAACGAAGTGGTGGTGACGGCATTGGGTATCACCCGCGAGAAAAGAACATTGGGTTATTCTGTAACCCAGGTAAACGGGGAAAGCCTGACCCAAGCTCGTGAAAACAACGTGGCAAACGCCTTGGTTGGTAAAGTTGCGGGATTGGATGTTACCTCTACCGCTGGTGGAGTGGGCTCGGCGACCAGTGTGATCATCCGGGGCGCATCCAGTTTAAGCCAAACCAATCAACCCTTATATGTAATCAATGGAGTGCCTATGGAGAATTCTCCATCCGGCATCATCAATACCAACCCGAATGGAAATAAAGGTAGCCAATGGGATAATGCACCGGATATGGGAGATGCCATCGGGAATATCAACCCCGATGATATTGAAAGCATTTCTGTACTGAAAGGCGCAGCGGCATCCGCATTATATGGCTCACGCGCAAAAGCGGGGGTAATTTTGATCACCACCAAGTCTGGCAAAGGATCTGGCATCGAGTTCAGCAGTAACTTCGTTCTGGAGCAAGTGATGGACCGCACGGATTGGCAATATGTGTATGGCCAGGGAACCAATGGAGAAAAACCGGCGGATGGCGCAGCAGCGGCCCAAGTTGGCGGATCAAGTTGGGGAGCCAGACTGGATGGTTCCAGTGTCCCGCAGTTTGATGGTATTTCCAGACCCTACATCGCCCAAAAAGACAATATTGAAAATTTCTATGACAATGGGCATACCTGGACCAATTCATTGGCCTTGAATAAATCATTCGAAGGTGGAGCCTTGCGCTTGTCCATTAGTGACCTGAGGAATAAATCCATCATGCCAAATTCAGGCTTGGATAGACAATCCTATAGTTTGACCGGCACTTTTGAACCCATCAACCGATTGAAGATAGATGCTCGGGCCAACTATATCATCGAAGATGCCAAAAACCGCCCGATGCTTTCCGATGGGGCAGGTAGTGCCAATTATAATGCGGTATTTTTACCAACCAGCGTGGATATCCGCGATCTGAAACCTTGGAAAACTGATGCAGGACAAGAAATACCTTATAATAAAGGAAACCCTTGGGATACCAATCCCTATTTCGCGGCCTATGAGATCGTGAATAATACCGACAGAAACCGTCTGATCAGTTCCCTTTCTGCCCGTTATACCCTGGATAATGGACTGTTCATCCAAGGACGTGCAGGACAGGACTACTATACCAACAGTTATTTTAGTGTGTTTCCGGAAGGATTGGCCTATTCGGCGCCGAGCAATCTTGTGGCGCAAAAGATGCGTTTCTCCGATGTCAATGCGGATATGTTGATCGGTAAATCCTTCTACTTGGCGGAAGATTTTGGCTTAACACCTAATATAGGTGCGAGTTACCGCAATACCAAATCAGACATCACCACCAACCAAGGTACGCGTTTCTTGGTTCCAGGAGTACATACCATTGTAGGCTTAAAGAATAAATCGGTTGCCTATGCAGAATCCGAGCAGGAAATGCAATCCGTATATGGGACGATGGAATTGGCCTATAAAGATTACCTGTATTTAACAGGAAGTGTCCGGTCTGATTGGTTCTCTACTTTGGCTGCCCCTGGGTTGAACAATAAACTGAACGTGGTTTACCCATCGTTAAGTGGATCATTTGTATTCTCCGAATTATTGGAGTCCAACTCGATCAGTTTTGGGAAACTTCGTGCGGGATATGCGGTGGTAGGTCAAGCTACAGACCCTTATCAAACCGCGTTGACCTATAATTTCAAAAGCGAATCGTTAAATGGAGCGCCTCTAGGTCAGATCTCTTATGATTATATCCCAAATTCCAGTTTAAAGCCTTCCAAAGCATCAGAGCTGGAAATCGGAACGGATATTCGTTTCTTTAATGATCGGTTAAGTCTGGACTTGACCTGGTATAAAAAACGCTCTGAAGATGAGATTATCCGGGTCACCATCCCTACTTCTGTGGGCTATGCCCAATCCGTTTTGAATTCCGGATCCATCGAAAACAAAGGTGTTGAAGCATTGATTACGGGGACTCCTATTAAGAACGACCAATTTTCGTGGACCAGTTCCTTGAACATGACCTTCAATGATAATAAAGTGATCACTTTGGCAGATGGTTTGGATGAACAATTGGTTGCCACCTCCCGCTCAGGGGTTGGGTTCCTAAAGAATATTCCAGGAATGGCCATGGGACAGATCGTCGCCTTTGATTATGCTTATGATGATCAAGGACAGATCGTAAAAAATGCTGATGGAACGCCAAAACAGGGCGATTTGAAGGCTTTTGGGTCTGCCTATAACAAGTGGTTTGCCGGCTGGAACAATGAATTCAGTTATAAAAATATAAACCTTGGATTTTTGATCGATGGTAAATTCGGAGGCAAATTATTCTCCGGAACAGATTACTTGGGTTATATCAAGGGATTGCACAAAGCAACCCTGGAAAACAGGGAAGAATTGGGCAACCTTGCACCAAAATTCTATGAGAATACCGCCAATAATGCTTCCCATTTATTTGTCAATGATGCTAGTTTCATCAAATTTAGGCAATTGACCTTAGGATATAGTTTTCCTGGAAAGTTGTTCAATGACCGGATCAAAGCATTGAATGTTAGTTTCGTGGGTAGGAACCTGTTTATTCTGATGAAGAAAACAGATAATATCGACCCTGAATCGAGTTACAATGCTACTTTCCCTGGTCTTGAGCTCGGAGGGATGCCTCCGGCAAGAACCTTCGGCCTTAACCTCAATGTTAAATTTTAATTCCTGAATGAAAATGAAAACGAAATCACTAAAAATAATGGGCCTAATCCTGTTTGCAGGTGCTGCGATATTCCAGAGCTGTACGAAGGATTTTGAACAGATAAATACGGATCCAGTGGCTTATGGTCCAACCAATTTCGACCCTAATTTTACCTTTAGCACCGCGCAATTGACCTATACCGGGAGTATAGATTTTGCCTACGAAACCTGGCGGGCAAACCTTATCTATGCCGGGACGATGATGCAGGGACTATCTTCGGTGGTGAGTTATTGGGCAGGCGATAAATACCTCAATACCCCTTGGTATACTTCCGCTTATTGGGAAAGAGCTTATGCCGAACAGGTCAAGCCCATAGTCGATGTGGTGGAAGTCACCAAGACCAATCCAAAATATAAAAACCTACATCAAGTTGCACGTATCTGGAAGGCGTTGGTCTTTGCCCGTTTGACAGATCTATATGGAGATATTCCCTATTCAGAGGCTGGACAAGGCTACTACATGAAAAACTTGTCCACAAAGTATGATAAGCAACAGGATATCTATATGGATATGCTCAAGGAACTGGAAGATGCGGTTTCTAAATTGGATTCAGCAGCTGATCAGGTAAGTGGCGATGTGATCTATGATGGCAATCTAGACAAATGGAAGCGTTTTGGAAACTCGCTGATCCTACGATTGGCCATGCGATTGACCAAAGTGGATGAGGCGACTGCCAAGGCATATGCAACCAAGGTCATGGGAAAAACCTTACAGGGCAATGGTGAAAATGCTTTTTTAAAGCATGATGAATCCGGTGCCCGTGTTACCCAGAATAGAAATAGTCAGGTATTATTGGGTGATGGTGGGCAAGAGCATTATTACGTAAAATGGTCCGATACTTTTATCAATGCACTCAAAAGCAAAAACGACCCGCGTATCAATGTTGCTGTGAGCAAGTTATGGATGAGCGATGGGGTGAAAGAAATGAACCCGAATTATGTAAGCGATCCGGCCCAACAAAAAGGAATGCCCAATGGTAAGGATTTAGGGAATAATCCAGCCTATCGAATTGGTTCACACCCTTCTTATACAACCATGCCAGATTACTCTTCCCCGCATCCGGGTATGATCAAAAGAAATGGAATAACGTTTATCCTAACCTATAGTGAATCGGAGCTCTTGTCTGCCGAAGCTTCCCAACGTTGGGGAATAGGTGCTGCGGCGAGCACCTACTATAAAAACGGCATAAAATCGGGAATTACCTTTCTCGGACAATATGATCCTGCCTTGGCGATTACCGATGCAGCGGCAGAAGCGTATGCCAATGCGCATCCTTTAACCGAAGGACTAAAACAGATCGGCATACAGTATTGGTTGCACCAAAATACAGCCTTAAATTTTTATGAATCTTGGGCAAATTGGCGCAGGACTGGATTTCCAGAACTGGTTCCGATCGTATACTCCACAAGCGATACACAGGGTCAGATCCCTAGACGCTTCCCATATCCCGTTTCTGAAGCTGCAAACTCCAATGCAGAATATTACAAAGCCGCTGGAGCCGCCATTCCAGGAGGGGATAACCTGACCGGTAGGGTCTGGTGGGATAAACAATAGAATAAGTTTAATAGTATAGGTGAATTAGGCGTTTTTTCCTTCTGGGAAAGGCGCCTTTTTTGAGTTTATAAGCAATGGGTTGCCTCGGAGGCATCGTATTCCATCTACAAATAGCTAAAATTCTTACCAATTAACTTTATTGAGTTTCGGCAAAATGTTAATATTGATCATTATTTAACAGATCATTTATTGACTAAAACAATGAAAAAAGGAATGAAATCTGCAGTAGCTATGCTGTTTTTTGCTATCTGCACCTTACAGGTTCATGCCCAAATGCAAAAACCTGCCTCCAATCAAACAGTAAAATCAACCAACAATGCCGGAATAACTACAGAAAATGCTGCGGAATTAAAAGCGGCTGCTGCAAAGGCCAAAGAAGAAGCTAAGATGATTAAAGCTGCTGAAAAAGCGGAAAAGAAAAGAATCAAGGCGGAAAAGGATGCGTTGAAACGTTTAGAAAAGATAAAGAAGGAAGAGAAGAAAATAGCCAAAGCTAAGAGAGAGAAAGAAAAGGCTTTGAAAAATGTGGCTGATCTGGAGGAGAAATTAAGCAAAACCCACAAAAACATCGAGAAGATCGGAGAGAAATTGGAAAAATTAGACCGTAAAGGGGAAGTGCCTGATACGGAACAGGAGAAAGCGATGAACAAAATTTCGAAAGAAATGTTGAAGATCAAAAAATTAGAGCTTGAACTGGAAAAGGCCAGAAGGAAGGCCTATAAGCTTTAATTACTTAGTTGCTTTCTAAGTATCTGCAGCAGGCTGAGCACCATAATGCCCGATGCTAGAAACAGTCCTTCATGTGTGTAGGGATAGGCATGTCGAATCAGGCCGCCAATTCCCTGCAACATTAATAGGAATTCATTCAAAAAGATACCCAAAAGCAGTCCATAAATGCCGAGTTGAATATGTTTTCTGATCAGCAACAGACCTTTTTGAATGGCATAGGCCAAAATAAATAGCGAAATAATCACCAAAAGGACGAGGTGAAGATAGGCAATAACAATAGGCCTAAAACCATAAACCAATTGGCTTAAGGATGGGATGATGGAAACGGCCTGCAAGACCAATTTCATACAAACCGCTAAGGCCACACAAGTCCAAATTACCTGTACTTCTTTTCCGATACCTGCCTCTCCCGGCTTAGCTTTTACTTTTATGGCCCGAATTATAAAGGAAAGCCATAAGAACAGTTGTACAATAACAGTTACAATCAATAGCCCGTATAACCAAGCCGGAAAACCTTTCCACCATAATACGGAAAGAAAATAGGCCGGAACTACCGTTATACTATATATTAAGGCAAATCTTTCAGAGATGATGTTTTTTCCTGCTCTTTCGGAAAGCCACTGATTGATCAAGGCAAAACAGCCAAAGAAAAACCAGCCATTATACTGAAAATGTAAATAGAAATACACTGAGGCCAATTGTTTCAAGGGATCCAATTGATGGGTCACCTTCAGATAGACTAAAGCATAGGTACCTATCGAACTGAGTACATGAAACAGCAGGGCGGTTTTTACAAGAATAATGATCGGTTTTGTTAGGTTACTTGATCGAAGATCCTTCCAGAGCATATAACAAAATCCATAGGAAGCTAAGACTACCAAAAAGGAAAAGACAATTGAAAAGAAGGCATATCCTGTGATTGAAAAAGCAATCAACATACAGAAGGAACTTAACAGGTTAAGCCATAAAACAGACTGGTATTTTTTAGGAACCTTATCGGTGGATCCTAAGCCAAGTACAGCTAGAACCAAAAAAACCATCAATGCTTGAGAAACCCAACCCGCAAAAGCAAAATGGGAATGCGCATGCATGATGTTTTTCTGATCGATCCAAGGCAAGGGAAAAAGGAATTTCATGCGCATCATAAAACCCCACAATCCAACGATCAAAAAATTGAATACACACCATTGTATCCAATTTCTAAAACTCATATTTCCCAAAGCTTTTAACATACAAAGACTTTCCCCCGCACGATATTCAACTTTTCTTCCTTTTCCATGATTTTCATGGTTCTTATGATGGTTTCCACCCTTAAGCCGGTCATGTTGGCCAATTGCTGTCGGGTCAACATTAAGCGGTTGCATTCTGGGCAGATCAATCTCCTCTCCTCGTTCAACTTCTGTAATAATCCCGAGATGATTTCTTCTGGGCTATGGTTACAGATCAGTTTGGTAATAAAATGTTTAAATCGAAGGTCCTTAGCAATCTGTTTGGTAATCATAAGCTGAATACTTCCATGCTCATTTAATATCTCTAAAAATGCCGCTGTACTGATTTTTAATATAGTGCAGCTGCTATCTGCAATGGCGGTAACCACATGCACTCCTTCGTCAAGAATGGCCACCTCCCCAAAACCCTCATTGGCACAGACCATTTTGTGTAGGACTTCTTTTCCATCCTCCAAAAAGTTACTGATCCGAACTCGACCACTCTCCAATTGGTAGTAATAATTGGAAGGACTGTTCTCCCGATAAATAATCTCCCCAGCGGTCCATTTTTTGCTGCTGGCTCCTTTTTCGATTAATAGTTCCACTGGGATCATAAATATCTTATTAGGTAAAATTCATATTAAGACAAATTTATCCACAATATGTCGTTCCCCTACTGACATTGGTCACCCCAAATAGTGATTAAAATCAATTTAATTTATAAGATATTGAAATAAAGACTATTGCGATATAAAAAATGAGATTTTGAAAGAAGCCGAAACCGTTTTATGATTCCACGCATAAAATCCTGGCGGAACTTGAGGATAACTTTGTGGAAAACAAAATACACAAACATTGTAAAAACAAAAACCAACGAAGCTATGAAAAAACTAATTGTATTCTGTTTGATGAGCTTGTTCATGTATGCATGTTCATCAAACAACAACGAGAAAAAAGAAGAGCGTACTTACGCCGAAGAGAGTGCTCCAGCAGCAAGTGATGCCAGTACATATGATCCACACCGAGGTGAAGGAAAGTTTGATAAAGTAGAAGTGGGCGAAAAACTGGACGTGTCTATGGCCAATGACGGAAAAGTGATTGCCGATCTGAAATGTGCTTCCTGCCATAAGATGACCGATGAGAAATTGGTAGGTCCAGGCTGGAAAGGCGTGTCAGAGCGTAGAAAACCAGAATGGATCATGAATTTCATCACGAATCCAGACGCCATGATCGATAAGGATCCGGAATTGCAGGCACAATTGGAAATATGTCTTGTGCGTATGCCTAATCAAAACCTGACCGATGATGATGCTCGCAAAATCTATGAATACATGCGCCAGAATGATGGTGTAAAATAATATCAAACGAGTGTTTTATTAACCTCAAAAATCATAAAACAATGGAATTAAAAAAATATTTATTAACAGGTTTAGCAGCCGCAACGCTGTTATCAACTTTCCAAGCCTGTAAGCCAAAAGGCGCAGGTGAAGCCGTGAGCGGTGGTGCTGCCGAGAAGGCATACGTAGCTCCTGGAAAATACGACGAATTCTACAATTTCGTTTCTGGAGGATTTAGTGGTCAGTTATCTGTCTACGGTTTGCCTTCAGGTAGATTACTTCGGGTAATTCCGGTTTTCTCCCTTGACCCTGAAAAAGGATGGGGTTTCAGTGAAGAAACAAAACCGATGTTGGAAACTTCACATGGTAATGTGCCATGGGATGATTTGCACCACGTGCAATTATCTAAAACAGATGGTGAATACGATGGTAAATGGGTATTTGTCAATGCAAACAACACCCCGCGTTTAGCGCGTGTGGATCTGACCACCTTCCGTACAGCGGAGATCTTAGAACTTCCAAACAGCGGTGGTAACCACTCCTCACCTTTCATTACAGAGAACACCGAATATGTGGTGGCTGGAACTCGCTTCTCCGTGCCTGTAGACGGAGAGTCTGGTGATGTGCCGATCAATACCTACAAACAAAACTTCCGTGGTACATTGAGTTTTGTGAGTGTGAATAAGGAGAATGGAAATATGGATTTAGCCTTCCAGATTGAAACACCAGGTGTCAATTACGACTTAAGTCGCGCTGGTAAAGGGGTTTCCCACGGTTGGTTCTTCTTCTCTACCTACAATACTGAACAGGCAAATACTTTATTAGAGGTAAATGCTTCCAAAAACGACAAAGACTTTGTCTTGGCGGTAAACTGGAAAAAAGCAGAAGAATACCTGAAAGCTGGAAAGGGTAAGAAAGTTACCGGATTGAAGTATGCCCACAATAAATACGACGAGAAATCGCATACCTCAAAAACCGAATTCAAAACAGAAACCATTGTGTTGAATGCCGAAGAGTTAGAAGGATTATGTTATTACATACCATGTCCTAAATCTCCACACGGCGTGGATGTCGACCCTTCAGGTGAATACATCGTAGGTTCAGGAAAATTGGCCGCTTTGATACCGGTATTCTCTTTCAGCAAAATTCAAAAAGCGATCGAAGGGAAACAATTTGAAGGAAAATTTGGTGGTATTCCAATCATTAAATACGATGCTGCCTTGTATGGTGAAGTTGAAAAACCAGGTTTAGGACCATTGCACACCGAGTTTGACGGTAAAGGAAATGCGATTACTTCCTTCTTCGTTTCTTCTGAATTGGTGAAATGGAACATCAAAGACTTAAAAGTACTTGACCGCGTTCCTACCTATTACTCTACTGGACACTTAATGATCCCAGGTGGTGATACCAAGAGCCCAGACGGAAAATACGTAGTGGCATATAACAAGATTACAAAAGACCGTTTCTTGCCAACTGGACCAGAACTATCTCAAAGTGCGCAGATCTTCGACATCTCTGGTGATAAGATGCAACTGATCCTTGACTTCCCAACCATTGGTGAGCCGCACTATGCACAAGCGATCCGCGCAGAAAAGGTGAGGGATAAGAGTGTGAAAATCTTCAAGATCGAAGAAAACACTAACCCTTATGCTACCAAAGGTGAAAAAGATGCACGTGTAGAACGTAAAGGAAATCAGGTACATGTGTATTTAACATCCATCCGTTCTCACTTTGCTCCAGACAATATCGAAGGTGTACAATTGGGCGATGAGGTTTACTTCCACGTTACCAACATCGAACAGGATTGGGATATGCCGCATGGTTTTGCAGTGAAAGGTGCCAGAAATGGTGAGCTGTTGATCATGCCAGGTGAAACCCAAACATTGAAATGGGTGCCGGATCGTATAGGCGTGTTCCCATTCTATTGTACAGACTTCTGTAGTGCGTTGCACCAAGAAATGCAGGGATATATCCGCATCTCTAAGAAAGGAAGCAATGTGCCTATTTCTTACAGTGTTGGAACAAACTTACCTAAAGAAGGTACTAACTAAACACCATAAAGATGGAAACTACAAACAAAATGTCAGCCTTACACAGAGTTTTATTGGTTCTTTGTAGCCTGGCTTTAGTAGCCGTCATCTTCCTTCCTATTTGGCGTATTGAGCTGGATGCAGCTCAATACCCCGAAGGGTTGGAATTGCAGATATACAGCCATAAACTGGCCGGTCAAGTGGAGATCATCAACGGTCTTAACCACTATATCGGTATGAAAACCTTGCATGCAGACGATTTCGTTGAATTTACCGTGCTGCCCTATATCATTGGTTTTTTTGCCTTGGCCTTTTTAGCCGTAGGATTGGCCAATAAGCCAAAATGGGTGTATGTACTGTTTGGAGCTTTCCTGCTTTTTGGAATCGTAGCGATGGTCGATTTCTACATTTGGGAATACGATTATGGTCACAACCTTGACCCCAACGCTCCGATCAAAGTGCCGGGAATGGCCTATCAGCCACCATTGATTGGTTACAAACAACTTTTAAATTTCGGGGCATATTCCATTCCTGATATTGGCGGTTGGATTTTTATAGGATGCGGGATCCTGTTAGCCTACAGCGCTGTTCAAGAATGGCGGAAAGCCAAACAATAATCAAAAAAACAAACTCGATAATCATGAAAAATTTTAGAATAATATGTATTTGCCTGAGCAGTTTGATGCTCATGATGTTAGGATTGCAAGCTTGTCAAGGAAACAATGGACCAAAACCGATCAAATACGGGACTGATCAATGTGCTTATTGTAAGATGACCGTCAGCGATCAACGGTTTGGAACCCAATTGCAAACCAAAAAAGGAAGGGTATATAATTTTGATGATGTATCCTGTATGGTAGCCTTTGTGAAAGAGAGTAAGGTGAAGAAGGAAGAGGTGGCCAGTTATTACCTGCCGGACTATACCAATAATAAATTGATGCCTGCAGAAAAAATGTTCTACCTCAAAAGCGAGGAATTGAAAAGTCCAATGCGTGGTAATGTCGCTGCATTTGGCAACAAAGCAGATTTAGAGAAAACGAAAGCATCCTTGGGAGGAAAGATCCTTACATGGGATGATTTGTGGAAATAATCTGAACATTATGAGAAGCTCAGCTTTGAATATAGTTGGTACAATGATTTGTTTATTTATGGTAGTGGACATGCTACATGCCACTACCATTAAAATAGGCAAAGACCAAGCTGTAAAAACCATCAAACAAGGTATCGAGATGGCAAAGGCCGGAGATACCGTTTTGGTCAAAGCAGGATTGTACAAAGAAGGTAACATCATCGTGGATAAAGCCATAACCCTGTTGGGCGAAGGCAGACCAACGTTAGATGCCGAGAAAAAGCATGAACCCCTATCTGTAAAATCCCCACACGTAACCATTAAAGGTTTTGAGATCAAGAATTCCGGTCATTCTTCCATTAACGATATTGCGGGTATAAAAATCTACAATACCCATCATGTCAAAGTGATCGATAATATACTGATTGATAATTTCTTTGGGATCTATTCGCAGAACTCCAAGCACCTGGAAATCCTGGATAATAAAATCGAGGCTTATGGAACGGCGGAACAATTGATCGGCAATGGAATACATGGTTGGAAATCAGATAGTCTGCATATTGAGAGAAATACGGTCACTGGCCATCGGGATGGCATCTACCTGGAGTTTGTAACCCATACCCATGTGTTGAATACCATCTCTGAAAAAAACCTTCGCTATGGTCTACATTTTATGTTCTCACATGATAACAGTTATGTAGGCAATACCTTCCGTGCAAATGGAGCAGGGGTGGCCGTCATGTACACCAAAAATGTACATATGGAAAACAACCTGTTCGAAGAAAACTGGGGCGATGCCTCCTACGGAATTCTTTTGAAGGACATTTCAGATAGCCAGATCATCAACAATAAATTTGATCGAAACACCACGGGGATCTTTATGGAAGGATCCAATAGGATACATATAGACAACAACAATTTCATAGGAAATGGTTGGGGGATCAAAATCCAGGCAAGTTGTATGGACAATACATTCAGGGACAATAATTTTATGCAGAATACCTTTGATGTAGCCACTAATGGAACCTTGACCCTGAACAATTTCACCCAGAATTATTGGGATAAATATGAAGGGTATGATCTGGACAGGGATGGAATTGGCGATGTGCCGTTCAGACCGGTCAGCTTGTTTTCCATGTTGGTAGAACGATATCCTTCCGTGATGTTACTGTTCAGGAGTTTTATGGTCACCTTATTTGACCGTTCGGAGAAGTTATTACCAAGTTTAACACCAGAGGGGCTCAAAGATGAGCAACCTCGCATGAAATCAGTGAAGGTATGATCCAGATTCAACATATTTCCAAAGACTTTGGCAAGTTCAAAGTGCTAAAAGATATCAATCTAGATTTGCAGGGCGGGGAATGTATTGCCTTGATCGGGCCAAATGGAAGCGGTAAAACCACCTTGATCAAATCGATCTTAGGCATGGTCGTTCCAACAGCTGGTGATATCCTGTTCGATGGAAAAAACATCCAACAGAAATGGACCTACAGGAACGAGATCGGATATATGCCACAGATTGGGCAATATCCTGAAAACATGACCATCGGTCAGGTGTTGGATATGATGAAGGACATCCGTAAGATGCCGGAGGATACGCTGGACCTCGATCTTTTCCATTCATTTAATCTACCCGCTTTATTGGTAAAAAGAATGGGAACCCTATCGGGTGGGACCAGACAAAAGGTGAGTGCCTGTTTGGCATTCATGTTCAATCCTAAAGCTCTTATATTGGATGAACCAACAGCCGGGCTTGATCCCTTGTCCACCGAGATCTTAAAAGATAAGATCAAGAAAGAAATGGGGAACAATAAATTGATCATCATCAGCTCCCATGTACTCAGTGATTTGGACGACATGGTTTCCCAGATCATTTATCTACAAGATGGAAATCTGATCTTTCATAAATCACTTCATCAATTAAAAATGGATACCGGAACAGATAAGCTCTCGAAAGCGATAGCCCATATCATGTCTGTTTCCAGTCCTTCTAAATAAGGTTCCCATGAATAAAGTAATAAGATATGTCCTGGCAGATTTGTTAAGGAACAAAACCATCATATGCTATACCATTCTCCTATTTGCACTTTCCATTAGTGTTTATAGCATGGAAGATAACTATGAAAAGGGCTTGATCAGCTTATTAAATATCGTCCTTTTTGTGGTGCCTTTGATGAGTATCGTGTTTTCAAGCATATACCTGTATAACAGTTCGGAATTCATCAACCTATTGGTGAGCCAACCACTCAAAAGGACCAATATCTGGTTAAGCCTTTTTGCTGGGCTGGCCGGTGCCTTGAGTCTTTCATTTTTTATCGGTGTAGGTGTGCCTACATTGATGTATGCGTTCAGTAATTCGGGCCTGATCTTGATCGGATGCGGTCTATTGCTGTCCCTGATCTTTGTTTCCATCGCCATGTGGACCTCGGTATTGATCCGGGATAAGTCCAAAGGAATTGGGCTTGCCATCTTATTATGGCTGTATTTCGGCTTATTGTTCGATGCATTGGTCTTGTTCCTCTTGTTCCAGTTCTCCGATTATCCGATCGAGAACATGATGGTGGCCTTATCCATGTTCAATCCCATTGATATCAGTAGGATATTGATCCTCTTGCAGCTGGATCTCTCCGCCATGATGGGTTATACCGGAGCAATTTTCAGGGATTTTTTCGGAACAGGATTAGGAATGGGGATTACCTTGGGTGTGATGTTGCTGTGGTGTCTGATCCCCCTTTGGTTATCCGTAAGGCATTTCCGGAAAAAAGATTTATAAAGAGATATTTTTCAAATGAGCATATCGAGTGCTGTTTTTAAATGTGGCCATGAGGATAAACCAACATACAAAGATATCCGCGCTAATAAAAGCCAACGAATCTAGCATTGATGCTATCGCATCTATAGCCAAGCCTTTGCGTAAAATAAAAATCCCGTTATTGCGTAAATTCTTAACCCCAAGGGTATCTATAGTCGAAGCAGCCAGTATCGCGGGTTGTGAAGTGCAGGATTTCAAACGTGTGTTGGTGCCTCTTGGTTTTATTTGGGAAGAGGATGAGTTTGCTGAAAATACACAACAGGAAGTCAATAAACCCGAAAAACCAGCTTGGTTAGAGCATGCAATCATTGGTAAAGAATTGGATGTCCGTCCTATTTTATTGGGTGGGCAGGATCCATTGAAAGAAATCCTTCAGGCCTATCATCAAGTGCCATCAGGCTCGGTTTTCTTGCTTATCAATTCCTTTATACCCTATCCATTGATACCTATACTGGAAAAGAAAGGGGCTCAATGTTTTGTGGAAGAAATGGAAACGAGAGAGAATCCTGTCTACCATTGTTCTTTTTTGAAAGAGGAGCCCGTGCAAGAGTTGGCTGAACCCATTTCTTTTATCGCTATCCATGAATTGGAGGAAATATTAGAAAATTATCCCTCGGAAAAGATCCTTTTCCTTGATGTACGTGGGTTACCCATGCCTCAACCCATGGAACAGATCCTGATGAAACTGAATGATCTCCAAAAAGCTGAAATATTGTATGTACAACACCATAAGGTGCCCCTGTATCTGATGGAGGAATTGGAAAAGGAAAGATATACCATGCGGATTGCAGAAGTCGGAGAAGGAGATGTAAGGATATTATTTTATCTAAAATAAAGCGAAAATGTCCAGAATAGAAATAAATAAAGCGCCAGAAGCCTATGTGGTCGTTCCATGTTATGTAACTGCTGCACTGTTCTTTGTGCTTGCTTCTATTTTGTTGGGGATTACCGGTAAAGAGATCCTGGGACATTATTTCCAACCCAAGGTGTTGGCCATCGTGCATACACTTGCCTTAGGTTGGGGAAGCATGATTATTTTAGGCGCGGCCTACCAGTTGGTTTCCGTCATCTTTGGAAAGAAACTCTTTTCGCCTCCGATGGCTTTCGGGAGTTACCTGCTGTTGATGATGGGCTCTTTGCTATTGATCTATTGTTTTTGGCATTTCAAAACCGATCATTGGATGATCATCGCTGGGTCACTGGTCTGTCTGAGCTCCTACTTGTACTTCCTCAACCTTTGGATGACCATTAAAGATGTTTCGCATGGTTTTGAACTGAATCTGTTCTTTTCGTTTTCTGCTTTCTGGTTCTGTTTCACCACGACCATTGGCTTGCTCTTGGCGATCAATCTTTACCATGGTTTCTTATCTAAAAACCATTTGGATATCCTAAAACTTCATGCACATGCCGGAATTGTAGGTTGGTTTCTGCAATTGATCCTAGGTGCTGGCGCTAAGATGCTGCCTATGTTCCTGTTGGGAAAGAGCAATAAAACCAGATTCCTGTATGCCGCGGTTGTTTTAATTAATCTGGGTCTGTGTGTATTCTTAGCAGATGGCTATCTGAATAGTGTAGGGTTGAACTCCCTTTGGAGCGCTAGTTTAATTTTCTTAGGGTTTATTTCTTGGGCAATCTATATCCTAGATTGTATAAAGAACAGGGCAAGGAAAAAAATAGACATACCCATGAAGCATGCGCTATTATCTTTTATCTGCTCGCTCATGGCCTTTGCTATGCTGCCAATCGTCGTACAAACTCCCGCTGGAAATGTGATCAGCCTATATGCCTTCCTCATTTTTATGGGTTGGATCACTGGAATTGTGCTTGGGATGACCTTTAAAACCTTGCCATTTATCATTTGGAACTTAAAATTCAAGGATCTGAATGGGAAAGAAAAGATTCCCATGCCCAAGGATATGTATAGCCAGCAATTACTAAAAGGTCAATTCTTCCTTTTCATTGGCAATCTCCTATTATCCTTATTGGGTATCAGCTTGAAGATTTCTTGGTTACTGGAAGGAGCTACCTACCTATGGACCTTATTGTCCATCCTTTACCTATGGAATGTCTTGATGGTGGTCTTCTATAAAAGAAGGAGGAGTGATGCAGATTAACCTAAGCGATCCATATGCGGCTGAAAAGATCAAAGCGCTACAGGCTTTATCGCAGGTTATCGATCCTGAATTAGGGATCAATATTATAGATATGGGTTTGGTCTACGACCTGGATTTTTCCGAACCGACCAAAATAAAGGTAGAAATGACGCTTTCAACCCCAAATTGCCCGATGGGCGATGCTATTATACAGGGAGTTGAAAATAGACTGTTAACCGCTTTTCCAGCGCTGAAAATCGAAATAAACTTGGTTTGGGAACCTTTTTGGTCGATAGACAAAATGAGCGATGAAGGAAGAGCACAATTGAATATGTGAAAATCAAATCAAAAAAATCATGAAAAAGATGTTATACCTCCTCATGATGAGCATCGGAATGCTGTTCATGGGATCATGTCAAAAAGATGAAGTATTGGATTTGCCGATGGATGGAAAGATTAAATTGGCAGAAACAAGTTTGCCTACTGGAGAACAGCTTAGTGTTTTTGCTGATAAAGCTTTACAAGTAGGCTATCAGAACCTATATTTTCAGGTCAAAAAGAATGGGTTAGCGGTGAAAGATCAGCCATTAACTTTTGCGCCAATCATGGATATGGGCAGCATGGCCCACGGGGCGCCATCAGGAAACCTGACCTATCAATCCAATTTAGAAGCCTACCAAGGTTTTGTCGTATTTACCATGCCTTCAGGAGAATCTGGAACTTGGAGCTTAAAAGTAACCTACCAAGGAAAAGAGGTGGAAATCCCTGTAGACGTAACAGCAGCGGCTACTGGAAATACCCCAGTAAAAACCATTTCTGGAAATGATGGTAAGAAATATGTGTTGGCTTTAGTAGAACCTTCCAAACCAAAGATGGGCATGAATGATTTAGTGCTGATGGTCTTTTTGCGGGAAAACATGTTCTCTTTTTCACCGGTAGAAGGATTAGCCTTAGGTTTCCACCCGGAGATGACTTCGATGAACCATGGTTCCCCAAATAATGTAGTTCCTGTTTCCATCGGCAAGGGCCAATATCAAGGCAAGGTGAATTTTATCATGACGGGCGATTGGCGCTTGTTCTTTGATTTGAAATTGGGAGAAAATGAAATAGCGAAAGACATCTATTTGGATTTACTTTTTTAATATAGGTAGCATATGAAAGCTGTAGCAATAGGTTTGGGACTGGCTGCCATCTTTCTTGGGCATTCCGGTTTTGCACAACATCATGAAAACCACGATACCCTTCGGAATGTAGAAATCGAAGAGGTTGTCGTGGTCAGCCAAGTTGGGATCAATAAACAGGTAGAAAAGGAACAACGTGCTTCCAAGCAGGCCAATATCGACCAGATTCTGGATCGGGTAGCAGGCGTGCAGATGATCCGTCGCGGTAACTACGCCTGGGAACCCAGTATCCGTAGTTTGAATGCCGCCCAGATCAACCTGAGTATAGACGGAATGGCCATTTTCGGTGCTTGCACCGATCGGATGGATCCCATCAGTTCGTATATCGAACCGAGCAACCTGCAACAGATCAATGTGAATTTGGGGTCCTCCTTCCAAAACTATGGTGGTGGAATGGCCGGAGGAATAGACTTCAAACTGGCTGTTCCGGATTTTACCGATCAATCAAGCTTTAAGGGTATGCTTGGAACTGGATATGAAACCAATGCAAAGGCGCTACAGACTTTAGGATCCTTACAATACACGACCGATAGATATGGTTTGTTGATCAACGGGATCTTCCGAAAATCAGGAAATTATAGGGCAGGAAACCAGGCTATCATTTCCAATTCCCAATTCCAGAAATGGAATGCATCCGCGGCTTTCCATTACAAGCTGAATGACAAAAACACCTTGCTTGCCCAATACCTGGCCGATTATGGGCAGGATATTGGTTATCCGGCTTTGACCATGGATGTGGCATTCGCGAATGCCAATATTGCTTCCCTTACACATACCTATACTTCTGCTATTCCCGAGATGTCCCCCATCCGCTCGAAGGTCTATTTCAACCATATCGACCATGCCATGGATGATACCAAAAGACCCATAGAAACCGTGCCTATGCATATGGATATGCCCGGGTTGTCATGGACAGCGGGTCTCTATTCTGAAACAGGATTATCCAAAGGGAATCATTTCTTTCAGGCCAGGGTCAGTGCTTATCTGAACCGATTAACAGCCAATATGACCATGTATCCAAAGGATGCAAATCCCATGTTCATGTATACCCTGCCCGATGTACAGCGCCATTTTTACAGCTTGGATATTTCCGATCGCTACGTATTCAACGAAAGATGGGGCTTGGATGTGATGGGGACGTATAGTCTTTCCCAATCTAATGTATTTAGTACCGAAGGAAAGGAACAGCTTTCCAGTTTTCAAAGAGCTCACTTCAACAGGAATAATCATTTGGGGAATGTGAACCTGACAGGACATTATCACCCAAGTAGCAATTGGCATGTTATGGCCAAAATAGGGTATGCAAACCGAGCCGCTAGTCTGCAGGAATATTATGGTTTTTACCTGTTCAATAGAATGGATAATTACGACTATCTGGGTAATATGGATCTTCAAACCGAAAAATCCCTACAGGCCAGTTTAGGTTTGAGTTTCCAGAAAGAATGGCTGCGATTGGAGGCCACAGCCTATCATTATGCCTTCAAAGACTATATTGTAGGCTCCATTCTCCCCGATTACCAAGTGATGACCATCGGAGCAACTGGTGTCAAGCAATACCAGAACATTCCGGATGCACAGCTTTCGGGAGCAGAACTGTCCTTCAGGATCCAAGCTTTGAAAAACCTCGAATGGATCAGTACAAGTTCCTATACCTATGGTCAGGACAAATGGGGAAATGCGCTGCCATTGATCGCACCATTTACGAATAACAACACTTTCCTTTGGAAAATAAAGGATTGGGTTGCACAAATGGAAGTCGCTTATTATGCCGAGCAGCAGCATGTAAGTCCGGAGGTTTATGGAGATACGAAGACGGGATCTGCTACCCTGCTCCATGCTGGCATCCGAAAAAGCTTTCTTTTCAAAAAGAATCGCATCACAGCTAATATGCGTGTTGAGAATATGCTCGACAGCTATTATTACAGGCATCAGGACATCATGAAAATTGCACGCCCTGGACGGAATTTTATAGCGCAACTGAACATTTCTTTTTAATATTTTTTAATTTATTTAGGCTTATGTTTAGCCTCATAAAATATTCGTTTTTTAGTTCATAGCTTTAGGTAATTCCTTAAAAATCAAATAATAAGTAATTTCTAAAGCTATGATAAATGTGATTAAACGTGATGGGCTGGTTACGGCCTTTCAAGCCTTCAAAATTGAAGATGCGATCCGGAAAGCTTTTCAAAGTGTCAGTCTCCCTTATGATGAAAGTATCCTGGAATCAGTCCTTGCAGAAATCGATTCGAGCAGTCTAATTGATGTGGAGGATATCCAAGATCTGATCGAAACAAAACTCTATTCCCGAGGACATTTCCAGGTGATGCGATCTTTCATGTTATTTAGGCATACCCGAAAACTCCAACGGGAACACATTGATCGGTTCATAGATTCCGGTACCTATGTAGACAGTAGCCACGCGGTTGAAGAATACATCTACCAGAACGATTGGCGGATCCAAGCCAATGCGAACAATTCCTTTTCAAATGCCGGATTGGTGAATAATACCGCCGGAAAGATTATTGCCAATTATTGGTTGGACAAAGTATATAACCGCTTGGAGGGACATGCCCACCGAAATGCCGATATCCATATCCATGACCTTGACTGCCTGACCGGTTATTGTGCCGGTTGGAGCCTACGTGTTTTATTGGATGAAGGGTTCAATGGGGTCCGAGGAAGGGTTGATAGCCGACCTCCATCGCATTTCAGGGAAGCACTTGGGCAGATGGCCAATTTCTTGGGCATTTTGCAGAGTGAATGGGCCGGTGCACAAGCATTCAGTTCCTTTGATACCTACCTGGCGCCCTATGTGTTCAAAGACCAACTATCTGCTGTAGAAGTTAAAAAAGCCATTCGAAGTTTTGTTTATAATTTGAATGTACCGGCTCGATGGGGGCAGTCGCCATTCACCAATATCACCTTGGACTGGAATGTTCCCCAGGATCTTCAGGACCAGATCCCTACCAAAGCCAGTCAACATCTTTTCAAGGGGCTTTCCAGTCCGATTCTCGAAGACCTTGCTAAGGAAAGAGGCGTAGCGTCCTTGTTGGATCTGTGTTATAAGCATTTCCAAAAGGAGATGAACATGATCAATAAGGCCTATTATGAGGTGATGACAGAAGCGGATGCGAACGGGCAACCTTTTACCTTTCCCATTCCGACGGTGAATATTACCGAGGATTTTGATTGGGATGGCGAAAATGTAGAAGTGCTTTTTGAGAATACCGCCAAGATAGGGTCATCCTACTTTCAGAATTTTGTGGGCAGCCAATACCTGATCGATGCGGAGGGAAATAGGGTGGAAAATCCGGATGCTTACAAACCGAATGCGGTTCGGAGTATGTGCTGTCGGCTTCAGCTCGATCTAAGGGAATTGCTCAAAAGAGGCAATGGCTTGTTCGGCAGCGCAGAAATGACTGGAAGTATTGGTGTGGTGACTTTGAATATGGCGCGTCTGGGCTATCTGTTCCAAGGAAATAAGGCCGGTCTTTTCGAACGGATCGATGAATTGCTGCTTTTGGCAAAATCCACCTTGGAAAAGAAAAGAAAATTCATCCAGACCATGTATGATAATGGGCTTTATCCTTATACAAAACGGTATTTACCGCATTTCAGAAACCATTTTTCTACGATTGGCGTAAATGGCATGAACGAAATGATCCGGAATTATACCGCGGATGAGGAAACCATCATCAGCGATTGGGGGATTTCTTTTGCGAGTGAAATCCTGGATTTTATCCGGACACGGTTAAGAACATTTCAGGAGGAAACCGGAAATCTTTATAACTTGGAAGCGACTCCGGCAGAAGGGACCACCTATCGATTTGCGAAAGAGGATAAAAAAAGGTTCCCTGATATTTTACAGGCCGGTATAGACGATAAGATCTATTATACCAATAGTTCCCAGATTCCGGTGGACCACACGGAAGACCCTTTTGAGGCCCTGCTCTTGCAGGATAAATTGCAGTGTAAATATACCGGCGGAACGGTCCTGCACTTATATATGCGCGAAAAGATCAGCACTGCCGAAGCCTGCAAGGAATTTGTGAAAACGGTGATCTCCAATTTCAGGTTGCCCTATATTACCGTAACCCCCGTTTTCAGTATCTGTCCGAAACATGGCTATTTGAATGGCGAGCATGAATATTGCCCAAAATGTGACGAAGAAATCCTTATGAATCATAAATTAACAAATGCAGATGGAAACATGTAAAAATGAAACCTTGCAGGTGTTGGAGCAACATCAGCAGGATAGAAGTAAATGTTTGGTGTATACCCGTGTGATGGGGTATCATCGGCCAATTGAGAGTTTCAATATTGGAAAGCAGGGAGAACATAAGCAGCGAACGCTTTTTAAGGAAAGAAATGACAAAACCGATCTATGATATCAGCCCATTTACTTTATTAGATTATCCGAATAAATCAGCCTGTATCCTTTGGTTTACAGGCTGTAACATGCGTTGTTTGTACTGCTATAATCCCGATATCGTACTGGGAAAAGGTAAGATGAGTATAGAAGATGCGCTGCATTTTCTTCGGAAAAGGAAGAACCTATTGCAGGCAGTGGTTTTCAGTGGCGGTGAATGCACAATGCACCCCGCGTTGTTGCAATTGGCACAGGAAGCTAAGGCGATGGGGTATCTGGTAAAGGTCGACACCAACGGCAGTCGACCAGCTATTATGATGGAATTAATTCGACGAAATTTATTGGATTATGTCGCCTTGGATTTCAAAGGATTGGGCGAACGATTTAAACATATTACGGTAAGCAATTTGTTTGGCGGATTTGAAGAAACATATGCGCTCTTACAGGCGAATAAAATTCCTTTTGAGGTTCGAACGACTGTACATTCGGAATTATTGAGCTTGGAGGATCTACAGGAAATGATTTCGTATCTGGAGAATAAGAAATACGTTGGTACTTACTATCTGCAGTCGGCTTTAAATGATGTGATAACATTGGTCGATTTGCCTAGATCTAGTTACCCATTGCAACTCGAAAGATTAGTGTCCCATAATTTCAACATATTGTGTAGGTGATGGGACCAAAGTGAAGCCGGATTTTAAGTGTGGTGTAAGTGTGAAAAGGCACTTACACCTCACTTACATGTCACTTAAACCCCACTTAAACCTCGAATCAAACAAGCTCCTGAAGGAAGTTTTCCAGGTCGGATTCTTTCGGCAGACCAAACTTCTGTTTCAGTCGATATTTGAACATACGTACCGATTGGGGTTCCACATGCAAGACCTGCGCTATCTGTTTTGTAGAAAGCTGCAGATAGATATATGCACAGTATTTAAGATCCAATTGGGTCAATTTTTGGGTGGATTTATCCATTAATTGCTGAAAGAAATTAGGATGTAACTGCTGGATCTGCCATTTAATATCTTCAAAATCTGCACTCAATAGATTTTCCTCCTTCAACAGTTTTTTCAGTTGTGAAGAATCGCCTTCTTGAATTTTGGATTTGATCTGTTTGAGCATGTCGTTTTTATGCTCAATGATCAGGTTATTTGCCAAAGCCTCCTTCTGCAGCTGTTGATGTTTTAGTTCCATGATTTCCTGTTCCGCCTCTTTCTGTTTGGCCAATTGAATTTCTCGTGATTTAGCGTATTGCAGCTTGAACTTGTATGATCTTAACATAAAAATCAATACCAGTACAGCAAGAATGGCCGCTCCACCATACACGTAATTCAACTTCTTCTGCAGCGTTGCGGTCTCTTCCAAAAGTTTCAGTTGTTGATCCTTTCTTTCCGTTTCATATTGGATATCCAATTTTTGGGTATTGAACAGCTGTACCTGATCGAAATTCTGTTTCAGTACCATTTCCGCTTTTTTGTGATAGGCCAGGGCAGAAGCTAGATCGTTCTTTTTTTCAGATAGCGAAGATAATTCCTGATACAGTTTATATTCCAATTTTAACAGACTATTATCTTTTCGGTCATTCAATAGGTTGCTGACAGCGATAAGATATTGTTCAGCGAGCGGAATATTCCCTTCCAATTGCGCAAAAGAGCTCTTGATACCATAAATATTGACCCACCTTCCAAATTGGCCTTTGTTATTCTTTAATTCTTCCTCTGCCTTTTCCAGATAACCATAAGCCTTCTTTTTTCTTTCTAAGACTGGACCCTCCGCAAATTCCAAATAATAATTTGCCAGATTGACCGCGGTGACCACCTTCGTATTTCCACTGATCTGCTCGGGATGTATTTCATGTATGCTATAGGATTGTAGGAGATGATGATAGCTACTATCCAGATCAGCCCTCTTTTTGTGTTTCCTATATCGGGCAAGGTAAAGACTGGAATAACCGATCTGTACATTGGATTGCTGGTTATAATTCTTTCCCAAATTGGCATTCAACTCACATTTCCTAATGTTCTCCTCCATTTTTTCACTATCGTTCCAGCCACTATAGGTGGAATACAACAGATAATAAAG
The DNA here is from genome assembly GCF_002734245.1 of Sphingobacterium sp. 1.A.4. Taxonomy (NCBI): domain Bacteria; kingdom Pseudomonadati; phylum Bacteroidota; class Sphingobacteriia; order Sphingobacteriales; family Sphingobacteriaceae; genus Sphingobacterium; species Sphingobacterium sp. 1.A.4. The sequence continues at coordinate 198,245 of NZ_PEAZ01000001.1, read as the reverse complement.
GGCATATTTCAGGGAATAGGCTTCTGGAACTTGTTGGAGTATGTTTAACCCTTCATTCGCTTCTTTTACGACCTCATCAGATAGGTTCAGAAAACTTTTCAGGTAGGCCGAAGAACGATAGGTAGCAGCCAAGGCTTCGGGATTCAAAGCTGAACTCCTTTGGGCAACACTGAGATCATTGAATTTTTTGCCTTGTTGTAGACTATCCTTGCTTAAATATATGGAACTCAACTGACCATAATAAATAGCAAGCGCATCTGCCGACTTCGTTTTATTGACCTCGCCCATCAATAGATCAATCGCCTCCTCATTTTGGGAATTTAAGACCATTTTCTCTATATTTAAGAGAATACTTTTGATAGAAGGGTCTATTTCCTTCGAATTACCTTGGGCGAGAAATAGGCTAAATAATAATAAGATCAATACAATTGCGTTCTTCATAGTATACTGCGTTCGAAACCTAATTTATGAGCAATTCTTATTTTATGCTAATCCTATGTTAATTTATGTATATAATTCTGTTAACCTACAAGATTGCTAAATACTGATTATCAGTCATATACGAAAAATGTAGACATTCTGTATATGTAACATAGAATGCCTAAAAATAATTATGGTATAAGATGTGTGATGATTAGAATCAAGATATTAAACAAATCATAAACTAATAAAAAACATATTATGGATTCAAAAGTTCAATCAATCTTAAGCTATTTAGGGATTTTATGGCTAGTTGCTTATTTCGTAGGAAAGGATAATAGAGATCAGTTCAGTCGCTTCCACCTTAAACAAGGGTTGGGATTGATCGTCACATCGATCATCTTTTCTATCGCCATCGGGATTATTGTAAGTATAATTCCTTCTTTGGCCTTAGTTGGAAACATTGTTGGTCTATTATTTTTGGTGCTGATGATCATAGGGATTATCAATGCAGCAAATAACAAGATGGCGGTACTACCGGTAATCGGAAATTATTTTAACAGCTCGTTTAGCTTTTTGGATCGTGATTAAAAGCTAAGATCAATCTTAATAAACAACAGGTTATGTCAGAATTAAGTTCCTTATATGTCAAAGTTCCCATCAGTAAAGAACAATTGCAGAAGTTCAAGAAAAGTCGCCCAGTAGCACCTGCCCTGAACAGCAATTGGACAAATTGGTGGGATTCCCGTGAAATGTACAATAAACAGCCCTTACAGGTGGTTCAATCTTACCATGCAGAGAGCTATGGTCAAGTGATTGAAGAAATCATTGATGAAAGGTTTACAGGCGCACAGGAAACATATGATGAACAAACCAAGACCTGGTATTTCATGGTTTTGCAGTTCAGTGAGAACTATCATGAAATTATTCCGATGATATCCATGTTGAAAGATCTGGCCAATTACCTCGAGCCAAATGCAAAGGGATTGGCCATTTTATATGATTTTATGTGGGATAGGCTGGAACTTATGTTCGAGGTGAATTATCAGGATAAAGAAGCAAAGTTAACTACTGCCCATCGAATCGGGGAAGTGGACGCTCAGGAGATGGAGGAAGCGAATCGATTAATGGAAAGCTGGCAACAGTTCCTGGCATCGCAATATGATTGAGATTAAACTGATATTCTTGTTGATTGGGAGCTTCTTTATGTTGGAGCAACCAAGCCTTTTTGCACCTAAAGCGGTGGTAACCGTTGATCCGATAAAAAAGACCGTACAGATTGATCAGGTTGGAATGATTTCCACGGATATGGAGTCTGACGTTCTGAAAAATCCGGATTATTTAAAGATCAAGGATAAGGAGGTGAAGTGGGTGGCAGAAACGGATGCCTTTAGCAATAAGGAGGTGTCCTGGTCCGTAGAGGGTAATAAACTTTCCTCGAGTATCCGAATGAATTATACGGATGAGCATGATCTTTGGGCCATGGGGATTTTTTATGAGGAATCTAAGTTTTCCATTATCACGGACCAGAACATGAAGGCGTTAAAGGGGAAGTCGAAACAAGAAGGCGATTATTTACATTTTGCGGTCAATGAACCTTTTTCGTTTGAAGTGAATATGGATCCCAAAGGGATGGAAATTTTTGAAGGGAATGGTGCGGATCTGCGACTGAAAGAAAATTTAAGGGGTTTCCCGCTTTTCGGAAAGAAATCCAACGAAATCCGTGAGCAGACTTTTCAACGTGCAGAAATTATCAATGAGGTTTTCGAAACCATGGATGCAGGGCCATCTTTTTCAGTGAATAGGGTCGGTAATAAAGCATTGGTCAACGGAGATGTTGAAGCGGAGTTTGATTTTAAGGACAATAATATCCTGCGTATTAAATTGTCGAAAGATATTCCAAATTTCCTGATTTGGGGTATATCTGGAAAATTATACCGATATAGCTTTGATAGTGCACATCGGGTATTGACTTTGAATCAACTTGACGATCCAAAAGGCCTCAATAAAAAAGATATGGTCCTTTATTTTAAAGGTATCGAGTAACGATTTTAATAGCCCTAGTTCTAGATTCTACGCGCGTCCGTGCGTGATTTAATTTCCGTATTGATCTCGCCCAAGCGCATATATGCTGGCAGAAGCGTAAAAAGAGCTGCTGCTAACATGACCGGAAAACCGATCATGTCACTTTTGAAAAAGTAAAGGTGAAGAATGGTCAACATCAAGGTCAATACCAAGGCACCGATCAATAAGATCATTTGTAAGAATTTCCGCTTTTTAATTAACTCCCCTAGAGAGTTTGCTCTTAAACTTAGCTGTTTCATGGATGTTGCCGATAATGGTTTGGCTATTGAAGCTTGTCGAACTTGTGGCTACTTAGCTACAATATAATGCTAACATAAGAATATTTTTAGAAATATTTCAACCTAATTTTTTAAAATTTAATTAAGGGCATATGGTCAAACAGCTAATGCAATTAAAGAGCCTTAAAAAAGACGTTAAAATTCACATACGTAAAATATATCCAGGTGAAAATAAATAGGATATGAATACCGGTTTCTACTCGTTTTCCTCGCCATAACAAGGAAGAATAACCAAAAAATTGTATCCCTAGTCTGAATAACCAAAAGATGCCCATACCTAAACAGATCCGTTTTCCAAGCTCTGTGTTGATCAGCAGTTCGGCAGAACTAAGATTGAGTATGCCCATCAAAAAAACAGTCAATGCGATAAAAAAAGTATGCACCTGCATCATCTGTTGGTTCAAAAGACTTAATTTATGTAGCTCATTTTTCCAATCGAATTTCCTAGGAAAAAAAAGATGGATAATGGCCAATAGGATTTGAACTATCCCAACTATTTTAAGCTGTACTTCCATTTTTTTTAAATTTATAAGCAGTAATCAATTGATGGATTCCTTGCTTCTCTTCGACCTTAAATCCTGCTTGCTTAAAGTTGTTTAGCCATTCTTTTTCCGAATAGAAATGAAAGAAACCTATGTTATAAACCAAAAAGTTCTTCCAATCTCTACGATGTTCCACGAGGAGAACTTCGCCATCAGGATGTAGAATGCGTAGGAGTTCTTTTAAAAATGTTTTCCTTTCTTCCCGATTCCGGATTTCATGCGCTGAAAATATTAAAAATACCCGATCAAAATAATTGTTTTCGAAGGGAAGGTGGTTGCTTTTTATTGGAATACAATCTTCCCTGTTTGGATACATTTTTCGAGCTCTTTTAATAGAGATTTCGGTATGTTTTTGGGGGTCATAAAAATCAGCAATGGCTAATAATGAGGGAGATTTTTCTTTTATGATAGCACTGCTTTCATCAAAACCTGCATGGATATTTAAAACTTGGAGACCCGTCAGATCTTTTACAAAATGGAATCGATAGAGATCAGATTGGTCATACAGCAACCAAGAAACAATCAATGATACCAAAGTGGATAAGGTGGATATCCATAAAAAAACCTTTAAATAGACCGCGTAAGGAAATGGTATGATGAGCAGGATATTTATTCCACCTAATACTATCAGCAGGAAAATAATATAAAAGTGCCAATTGAAATAAATGATGTTTTTGATCCCTTGAAATCGTCCTCTTTCTAGCCCCATTTTTCAACCCTTCCTTTCTTCCAATAATAGGGGATATTGGTAATGCTGAACGCACTGGCCAATATCTTTTTTCCGGAAATGTAATCATCTAGAAATCCAATTTGATAATGCTGGATGTGGATGGGGTTCGGAATCCAATCTGTTCTTTTTCCTTCTACGATATGGATCTCCTTATTTTCTTTGTTTATATAAAAAGTAAAGGGTAGGGGCCCGGCATAGCGTCTTGCTGTTTTCCAATCTGGGAAGGGAGAATCCACAGGTAGCTTCGGATCATGGATATGCGTTGGAAATTCGATCTGTAGACGATGTTTTGAGGATTGTACAAGCGTTTGATGCGCTTGTTCTTCCCATTGTATGTCCATGTGCTTATAATGGTAATTGGTCAATACGTTTCCCATGATTTCCATTAAGCGGCTATCTGTCGCTGATCCAAGGATATAAAGCCCTCTAAGATTTTTCCTCTTTTGCGTGGTATACCGGACAAAAATTCGATACCCTACTAAGATAAAATTCCTTCCAAGGAATTTTGGAAATCCCTTTGGTCTTAAGTGCTTGGTCCTTACTAAAGCAACCGCCAAAAAAGCCCATTTATTATCGTAAATCTCCAAAGTCAGCGGTTCTGGAACATAGTTAAGTAGCTCTTCGGCCGGAACGGAAAAGGTGAGCACAAGGGTCTGTTCCAAATTGGCCTGCATGGCAATTTGCTGATTATTGAAGTTTCCCATAGCCTTTCTGATGTGGGGAAGACGATAGTACAAACGCTTCCAAAAATATCAAACATGCAAAAAGTATGGCAAAAACTAAATTGAACCTACCCCATAGCAACAAATTCGGCGCTAGGAAAAATTCAATTACATTCATACCGAGAACTAAAATGATCTGAAAGATGGCTGTAGGTTTAGGATATCTTCTGAAAAAAATCCAAATACCCAATAGGATTTCCATAAAGCCAATAATAATGGTTAAAGTCCTTGCATGTTCCTTTGATAGGATCTCTCCAACGATCTCCTGATGTCGTGGCACCTGGTTAAATATTTTACAATATAGACCATTGATTAACCAAACCAGAACAATGAAATAATGCAGGAGTTTTTCCATAGAAAGGTGATTAATGCCATCTTATTGGCTTCATTAGTTTAAATATAATAAAAATGCGGGTAACCTTCGGCAAGCTCCATTAAGAGATTATTTTCCCGTTTTAACATTTATTGGCATAATGATTGGAAAGTATGGCTTGGAGTAATAGATAAATGTTAGAAAATAGCAGCATAATTATGAAAAAGTTAATGATATTGGGTTTAGTGGCTTTCGGTTTAGCTTCTTGTAGTGAAGATACTATTGATAATATCGGCCGAGATACCGCTCAGAACATCATCCGTTCCAACCAATGGGAGGATGTGGTAAGAACAGAATTTGTGGACGGTAAAGAGGTCTTTAGAGATACCTTGGTAAAAGATCCACAGTATATGAATTTCAATAAGGATGGGTATACCTACATCATGATGGGTCAAGATGGAGCGAAATCTTATCCATATGAAATGCCAAACTCGAAAACTATGATTTTTGATGGCGTTACTTATACCATCAAGGAAAATATTATCACTACCATTGTGAAATTCAGCATGGAAAACGTAACGAATGGTAAAACCACGAGATACGAATTTAAAAGACGTTAAGATTAAACTTAATATGAGAACGTAAGCCGTATCATTTTAAAATGATACGGCTTCATTTTTTCTTCCCATTTTTGGCTTCGATCCAAAGAGACATGTATTTGCTGGCAGCAAATTGATTGCTCCATAGTATCTGCCCTACAAAATTCCTTGCGCGATGTATTTCTAGATTATCCTTGATAGGAAGCAAAACATTTAGCAATTGTTTTTTCTCTTGCTTTGCTTTCCATAGCTCACTTAAATGCTGTCCTCGATCCTGCGAACTTCTCCAAATATCTTCCTGATTATACAATTCAATGGATCGTTCTACAAATTCATCATCTTCCTCACAGATAAACCCTGGCCAATTTCCCTCGATAAGCATGCCTTCCGCACCAACCGCACTCGTAACAATGGGCGTCTGGGTAGCCAGTGCATCCATGAACTTACCTTTTTGCCCGGCCCCAAAGGGAATCGGAGCTAACAAGACCCGATAACCTTTCATGGTTTCCAAAGCAGATTCTGCCCTTCCCTTAATAATAAAACCGGAAGAAGGTTTATTTAGTTCCCAAACCTTTTGGCTGGGATACGCCCCATAGATATGCAATTCTGCCTGAGGAAGTCTTTTCCTGATCGATGGCCAGATCCGCTTTAATTCCAAAATCGTCCGCCAATTCGGCTCATGAATGAAATTCCCAATAAACATAAAATCCTTCCTTTCCTCGAAAGATGGGAGTTCATTGTCAGGGATGTAATCCCGGTTTAATAATGGAAGATAGACCAATAGGGATTCCTGAATATGAAACTGCTTAATCAACAAGTTCATTTCGTATGCTGAAATGATAATGGTAAGATCCGAACGATAGATGCTTGCGATCTCTCGCTTGGCAAGATCGGAATATAAGGAAAGCTCATTCAATTCCATCTCCTTTTTGAAGGCATCCTGCCTCGCCTGCCTCAAAAAGTGGAGATCTTCCGTATCCAGGATATAGATCGCTTGCGGACAATTTTCCCGAACTCGCCAGCTGTACTGTTCTTCCACCATAAATCGATCGAACATCACGTAATCAGGTTTCAAATCTCGTACATACGCATCAAAGGAGTCGTCGTTCAAGAGGATCGCCTGTTTTTGTATTCCCAGTTTTTCCAATGGATAGGAATGTTCGCTTTTACTGGCCGCCGAGGCAAAATGGATCTCAAATCCCTGCTCCCGGAATATTTCGATCAATTGGAGGATCCTCCAACCAGCGGCGGAAGATTCTGGTTCTGGCCATACCAGACCAATAACGAGCAAACGATTTTCCATTCTACAAAAATGAGTAAATTAATTCTATAAAGCTTAATTTACTACCTTTGTAATTTATATTGAACAGGCTATGTTAGGACTTAAACTATTAACAGATCCCCGTTGGGCAAATATTGCAGAATCCAATCTATGCGAAATATTGACAGATCATGCTTGGTGTGAACAAAAGGCGGCCTCAAATGCCATCACCCTGATCACCCAGAACCCTGAATTTGAAGATCTGGTGCATGAACTGACCGCGATTGCCATCGAAGAAATGGAACATTTCAAAATGGTGATCGAAATCATCAAAGCCAGGGGCTATACCTTGGGCCGCGAGCGCAAGGACGATTATGTAGGTCAACTGATGAAATTTGCTAAAAAGGATGGATCCAGAAACATGGCTTTTATCGATCGGTTATTGTTTGCCGCCATGATCGAAGCGCGCAGCTGCGAAAGGTTCCGGGTGTTGTCCAAAAATATTGAAGACCAGGAATTGGCAACCTTCTACCATGACCTGATGGTATCCGAAGCCAATCATTACACCACCTTCCTCAACTTTGCCCGTAAATACAGCACGGATGTTGATGTGGACAAACGTTGGAAGGAATGGTTGGACTTCGAAGGGGAGCTGATCCAATCTTATGGAACCAAAGAATATATCCACGGGTAATCTTAATTACCCATGGATATTCTTTCTTATCATACATCAAGGAATAGGGAGTTTATACTCCCTATTTTTGTAGTATAAAATAGGAGCAAATTATGTTAGAATTAGGAATAGGAATGTTTGGGGATTTGCAAATAGATCCACAGACAGGAAAAATACAAGCTGCGCAAGATCGCATGCAGGAAATAATCGAAGAGATCAAATTGATGGATGAAGTTGGTTTGGATTTCTTTGGAATGGGCGAGCATCACCGTGCCGATTATGCGGTGGCATCTCCCGAAATCATTTTGGCAGCGGCAGCTTCCGTGACCAAAAAAATCAAATTGGGAAGTGCTGTTTCGGTATTGAGCTCAGCCGATCCCGTGAAATTATTCCAGGATTTCGCAACAGTGGATCTGATCTCCAATGGCCGTGCTGAAATCATGGCGGGACGCGGATCTTTTATCGAATCATTTCCACTTTACGGCTATGATCTGAAAGATTACAGTTCCCTGTTTGAAGAAAAATTGGAGCTTTTGCTTCGTCTGAATAAATCGGAAACGGTTAATTGGACCGGAAAACACCGTGCAAGTCTGGTGAACCAGACCATATACCCAAGACCGGTGAACAACAGCATGCCGATCTGGGTGGCTGTAGGTGGCACAACTGAATCTGTTATCCGTGCCGGACGCTTAGGTCTTCCTGTTATGTTTGCCATCATCGGTGGTTCGCCGATCAATTTCAAACCTTTGTTTGAAGTGTATGAACAAGCTTATCAGGATAACGGCCACGATATGGCAAATTTCCAGGTAGGTGTGCATATGCATTCTTTCTTTGGAGAAGACAGCAATGAGATTGCCGATTGGTATTACCCATTCTATTCCGCTCAGATGAATAGGATCGGAGCTTCTAGGGGATGGCCTGCCTATCAAAAATCGCAGTATGATTATGGTCGTTCAAGACATGGCCACTTGATCGTAGGCGATGTGAATGAGTCGGTAGAGAAGATCCTACAAATGCAGGAAACCTTCGGTTTGACCAGGTTCTCTGCCCATATGGATGTGGGTAGCCCTGACCATAGCAAAATGATGAAAGCCATTGAATTCTATGGCAATCAGATTGCACCAAAGGTTAGAGCTGCGGTGAATAAATAAACAAATCACATTGTTATAGCAATGCCCTCTAGGATGAAAATGACTAGAGGGCTTTTTTATTTTAGAATTCTTTATGGAATTGTTGGAAGAAACGCATCCTAGCTTAAACTCATAGCCATGAAAAAAATATTTTTAATCTTACCCTTGAGCATGTTGCTGTTTGCAGTAGGCTGTAATAGAAGCATGGAGCATTCGGAAGAGGCGCTCGTTTCGGAGGTATCGACCAGTAAACAGGCTGATTATGCAGAAGCTCCAGAAGTTGCTGCCGCTGATGTTGCTGCAGGAGCAGCGGTAGATGCTGCAGCAAACCCTGTAAACCCCGTGAACCAACAGCTTAAAATCATCCGTAGAGGTGATCTATCCATAGAATCCAAAGATATTCAAGCAAGTAAAAAGAACCTGGATGTTTTGTTGAAGAAGATGGGTGGCTATTATGAGCAGGAATCCTCCACATCCAACCGGGATGAATTGACCACATATAACCTGGTGATCCGCGTTCCTTCCAAACAATTGGATGCCTTTATGGGCAACCTGGAAAATGGGAAGGACAAAATCACCTCCAAGAGCATGACCTCTGAGGATGTTTCTATCCAGTATTATGATGTGGAATCCCGCTTGAAAAGCAAAAGGGCATACCTAGCGCGGTACCAAGGAATGGTAGCATCGGCAAAGTCCGTGAAGGACCTGTTAGAAATACAGGAGCAGATCCGTTTGTTACAAGAAGAGATCGATAGCTCGGAAGGTTTATTAAGGAATCTGGGTGGTCAGGTGGATTATTCCAGCATCAACATCAATCTATTTGAATATAATGCCAATCTGCCAATGGGTAGCAACTCTTTCTGGTCGAGATTGAAGGATTCCTTTGTTTTTGGATGGAATCTGATCGAAACCTTGGCTTTGGGTATCGTAGGATTATGGCCGGTCTTAATCGTTGTTGGTTTAGCCGTTGCCTTGATAAAAAGAGTCCGCAAGAACAGAAAAAACAAGTTTTTGAATAAGGAATAATTTTTGACGTATCTTTGTAGCGTGGAAAAAGCAATTAAATTGGTAGATATTAGAAGTTTGAGTTTGGCACAACTCAAAGATGCACTGGTAGAAATGGGCGAGCAGGGCTTTCGTGCAAAGCAGATTTATGAATGGCTTTGGCAAAAATCCTGTACCGATTTTGATGACATGAGCAATTTGAGCAAGCCTTTGCGGGATAAATTGAAGGAACGATTCGCCATCAATGCCGTAAAAGTACGCCAATCACAAATCAGTTCTGATAAAACCATTAAAAGCAGCTTTACTTTGTATGATAACAATGTTATCGAAGGGGTCCTTATTCCTGCAGACGATCGGATGACCGCCTGTGTGAGCTCCCAAGTAGGCTGTAGCTTAACCTGCAAATTCTGCGCTACGGGGTATATGGATCGCAAAAGAAACCTCAATGCAGATGAAATTTACGATCAGGTAGTATTGATTGCTAAACAAGCGGAGGAGAAATATAACCACCCATTGACGAACATCGTGTATATGGGGATGGGTGAACCTTTGTTGAACTACAGCAACATGATGAAGTCGGTAGAGCGGATTACAGCTCCCGATGGGCTGAACATGGCAGCTAAACGCATTACCGTATCCACAGCGGGAATAGCCAAGATGATCAAGAAGTTGGGCGATGATGAAGTACGCTTCAATTTGGCGCTCTCCCTACATGCGGCCAACGATAAGAAACGCAACGAGATCATGCCGATCAACGAGCAGAACAGTTTGGCGGCCTTGGCAGATGCACTCAAGTACTTCTATGCGAAGACCAAAAACCCTATCACTTTTGAATACATCGTTTTCAACAATTTTAACGATGAACTGGAAGATGCCAAAGAGTTAGCGAAATTCTGTAAACATGTTCCTTGTAAGGTGAATATCATTGAATACAACCCCATCGCCTTGGCAGACTTCTTAAATGCCGAAGCTGATAAGATCGATCAATTCGCTGAATACCTTAGAAAGCAGGGAATCATCACCAATGTACGCCGTAGTCGTGGAAAGGATATAGATGCCGCCTGTGGTCAATTGGCGATCAAGGAAAAGGAAAACACCGAAGCTGTTGATCAAGCTTAAAAATAAGTTAATACCTGTTCAATAGGGATTTCATAACAGATACCTAGCTTTCTGAAAAGATATCGCTTGCAGGTGTTAACAAATTATTTCCAAGCATTTTTCCATTAATTCTTTCCTGAACAGTGTCATGCCTGTTCAGCCTTATTGGTCGTTCAGGAAGAGTTTATTTGTACAAAATGCCTATTCCACCTCCCTTTTACACAATTTTACAAAGATCCTAACAATCCATGTATACAACAGTTAAAGGGCAGAGTGCCTTTAGTCAAGGCAGCTGCCATGCTGCATTTGAATGCCTCTAGCCGTGTAGAAGTATTGCTCTATCACCTGAAATACGGAAATAAACCCAAAGTAGGATTATTCTTGGGAAAGCGTTATGCTGAAATACTGATGGAAGATGGTTTCTTGAAGGATATGGAGGCCTTTATCCCCATACCTTTGCACCCCAAAAAAAGAAAATGGCGGGGGTATAATCAAACCGAAGAATTTGCCAAGGGTTTGCATCAAATAAGCGGGATTCCAATTCATACCAACATCCTGAAAAGGAAAGTCCATACCAAAACACAGACCTTGCTTTCTAGATACGAACGCATGAAAAATGTAGAGGGGGTATTCGAAGTACTGCCCAATAAGCTGCTTTCCGGTAAGGAGTATATCCTATTGGATGATGTATTGACCACAGGAGCTACGCTTAGTTCGGCTTTAGAAACTCTTCAGGCCACCTATCCAAGCACTAAATTCTCGGTGTTATGTATCGCTAAGGCTTAATCGTACTGTGCCCGACGGTTGTACAACAGTAAATAGCTGAATAGAGCCATCCCAATACCTACATAATCCGCAAAAACATCCCACCACTCTGCATGTCTGCTATTGGTGAAATACATCTGCGCACCTTCCGTTAAGAACGCAAAGAAAGAAGCGGATATCAAGGCGATGAAAAAGGTTTTCCATTTTCCAGCTCTTCGTTTCGTGTCTATGACTCTTCCAAATAATATTAAGGTTGTCAATAAATAAAAACAGCCAGTGTGTACCAATTTGTCAAAACCGGGGAAGTAATTGCCTGATGGTAGGTTGTCGGGTGGCAACAATAGCAACGTCATCATGATTATTGCCCAAAGAATTGCCCATGCGTAATTTATAAGCCAGTTCATTATGCCTAAAATCGGATTAATATCTCGTAATAAAAAGTCTTTTCAGGTATTTTTTATAATGATTACATTTTCTTAATCTTTTTATTTAAAAATTATTACGCTGTAAATCAGCTAATTACATATGTATTTTAAATTTTTATAGTACTATGTATTGCAAAGTACCATCCAAAGGATATATCTTTGTATTGTTATGATAGCAGAAAATACACAAACCCAAATGAGGAAAGGAATACTGGAGTACTGTATTCTATCCATAATTTCTCGGGGAGAAATATATGCCTCAGACATCATTGCCGAATTGAAGAAGGCAGAGTTGTTGGTGGTTGAAGGGACGCTCTATCCACTATTGACGAGGTTGAAGAACAATGGCTTGTTGAGTTATAGTTGGCAGGAGTCTACATCAGGTCCACCAAGAAAGTACTACCAGATTACTTCCGAAGGATTGGAAGTGTTGAAGAAACTGGATATCACCTGGAAGGAATTACTGTTTGCCGTGGAGATATCGATTGCTAACCGTGAAATATAATCTAAACTATTAACTAAATACTGTCATGAACAAGACCATCATCATTAATATAAATAGTATCGTTTTCCACATAGAGGAGGATGCATACGAGACCCTAAGGGCCTACATGATCGAGATCAAGAGGCACTTTGGAAAATCAGAGGATAGCCGAGAAATCCTTGAAGATATCGAAAACCGTATTGCTGAAATGTTTTCCGAGCGCATCCATAGCGGGCGTAAGGAAGTCATCAACATGGAAGATGTCAATGAAGTCATCGCCCAAATGGGACGCGTAAGTGATTTCGATTCGGAATTAGAGGATGAAATCCAGAACGAAAACCGTTCGGAAGCACGTACTGAAGCGAACACATTCCAAGCGGAGGGAGAGCCTACTTTTGCAGAAGAGCCGAATGCTACACAAGAAGAGCCCGTTGATAACGAATCGAGCTTTGCGAATTATACCATGTCGAAAAGATTGATGCGCGACATGGACGATAAGGTTTTCGGTGGGGTATGTAGCGGTTTGGCGCAATATTTCAACATCGAATCGAAATGGGTAAGGATCATCTTCATTCTGTTTTTCCTTTTCGGAGGATCAGGGGTGTTATTATACTTTGTACTTTGGGCGGTCATGCCGAAAGCATTAACACGGGCAGATAAATTGGCGATGCGTGGGGAGCAGGCAAACCTGCATAACTTCAAGAAATCGTTCGATGAAGAGATGAAGAATGTACGGGAAAATTTTTCGGGCGCCGGCGAGCAGTTTAATCGAGGAGCACGTTCGGCAGGTGATGTGATAGGTAGATCCTTCTCGATTATAGGTAAGATATTTGCATCCATTGGTTTGTTTGTGTCTGGAGCGACCGTTGTTGGTCTGTTCATCTTCTGGGTGTTCAATGTACTGAACATCATGGGATATGATAATGACATCTACTTTCCACCGTTGGAAATATTGGAGCCAACCTCTGCATTCATCGCGATAACAGCAGGATTTTTAGCTATCGGTATTCCTTTCTTGGCTTTTTTCTTCCTGATGTTGAGGGTATTGTTCAAAGGAAGTCCATTGAATAATTATGCAAGTGTTTCCATGTTTGCCGCTTGGGTAGGTTCCATCATCGTGATCCTATATATGGTGATCGTTACGAATCAGGAATTTAAAGAGGAAAGTACGATCAGTGTGGAAAAACCATTGGAGAAAAAAGCCCAGTATACCATTTCCTTAAATGATGTTCGAGTGATCAAAGCTTCGGATGAGGATTTCAGATCCAATAAATTTGAGGTGACCAGGAATGGAAAAACCATATCCGGGGTATTAAGGGACAATATCGGAATCCGTTTCGAAGCCATTGATTCCTTGAAGGCGCCTTATATGCAGTACAATTATTTTTCGAGAGGAAACAGTTATGGTGATGCATCAGCACGTGCTTCCCAGATCAAATACCAGGTACAGCAGAACGGAGAAAATATCCTTTTCGACAGCCATTTCTCGATCCTTAAACAACCGATCATTAGGGATCAGCACGTGAGCATCAAAATGTTCCTACCAATCGGTACAAAAGTGATGATCAACGACAATGTAGAAAACAAGGTGCAGGATATTTGGGCTTATGACTGTCCGAACAATGAAGGCGAGAAACTTTCAGAATGGATCATGACCAAAGCGGGATTGCGTTGTGTGAAGAAAATGGAAGAAGAGCGTTTAAAAGCTTTGGAAGACGCTAAAGAAGAGGCGGAAGAAGCGGAGAAAGATGCCAAAGAAGAAGCAGAAGATGCCGTTAAAGAGGCACAGCGAGAAGCGAAGGAAGCCTTGAAGGAAGCGCAGAAAGAAGCAAAAGAAGCGCAGAGAGAGGCCTTCAAGCAGATCAAAGAAGCGCAGGATGAGGTTAAGAAACAGATCCGGGACGCTCAGGGTAATAGCTAAACAAAAAAATAACATAGACGAAGCAACCTATAGAAAGGAAGCTTCGTCTATTAAATAAAACCAAACTTTGAAAACATATAAAAACTAATCATGGGAAGAACAATTACCCTCTTTATTTTGATGCTTGTCGGGATGATAGGCCAATCATTTGCGGGCATGCAGGATGCGGATGTAAAGGGCAAAGTCATCAATGCAAGCAATCAACCAGTAGCCTCCGCTTCGGTTTACCTGATGTCGTCATCAGCAAACGTGCTGATCAAAACGGCAGTAACCGATGAGAATGGCGATTACAGTATATTAAAAGCCCCTAAAGGAAGCTATTACATCCAAGTGACATCGGTAGGTTTTGCCGTGACAAAATCGTCCGTTTTTGAATTGGGCGATAAAAATATCCAGGTGCCTACTATCCAATTGAGTCCACAGAGCCAAGCTATTGAAGCCGTAACGGTTCAGGGACAAGTTCCCATGGTTCAGAGCAAAAATGGAAAACTGGTCCTTAACGTGGAGAATTCCACCGTTGCTGCAGGTAACAATGCCTTGGAGGTCTTGAAAAGAGCGCCAGGGGTAAGCGTCGATAAGGACGATAATCTGCAATTAATGGGACAGCAAGGTGTAACAATTACCATCGATGGGCGACAAACCTTTATGACGGGAGAGCAATTGGCTACTTTCCTGAAATCTACCGATGGTAGTATGATCAAAAGTGTGGAAGTAAGTACCACACGTTCCGCAAAAGATGATGCGGAAGGTGCGGTAGGCTCTATCAATATCGTGATGAAAAAGAACAATTTAGAAGGATTTAATGGAACATTCTTGGTGAGTGGCGCCAAAGGCGAACACTACCGTGGGAACTCCAGCTTAAACCTCAACTATAAAAAGAACAATACCACCTTGTTCGGTTCTTATGCCTATACCCAGAACAAACGTCAATTTGATCTTGATCTGGAACGCACCATCGCCAATGGCAATGTTTCCACCGATTTTAATCAGGAGGCTTTCTTGGTGGAAACCGAAAAGAACCACAATTATAGATTCGGCGTGGAGCAGAAGACTTCCAACAGGAATACCATGATGCTCCAGTTCACCGGAAACAATAACGAGGAGATCAGTGAGAATATTTCCAATACCGATATTTCCAAAAACCCTTCGGTCGTAGATTCTATCCTAAGAACCACCGCCATCAGTGATAATCGTTTCAACAGATACTCGACCAACTTTAACAACGAGTATAAATTGGATACATTAGGTAGCAGGTTGGTATTTGATTTTGATTGGAGCATGTTCAAGAACAGCAACGACAATGATTATATCTATAGAACCGAAAGACCGGATGGCAGTCTTTATTATCCAGTTCAAAAAGAACGTTCAGCCATGCCATCGGCCATCGATATCTATGTGGCCAAATTAGATTTAGAGAAAATCGTTGGAAAGGGTAAAATAGAAACCGGACTGAAATACAGTAATGTAAAATCCGATAATAACCTGCAGTTTGATTCCTTAACGCAGGCTGGGGACTGGGTAGACATCGCCAATCGCTCGAACCTGTTCATCTATACCGAACAGATTGCAGCCGCCTATGCGGATTACAGCAGAGCCATCGGAAAATGGTCGTTGAAAGCAGGTTTACGCGGAGAATATACCATTTCGGATGGTAATTCCGTAACCAAGAACAACCGCGTAAAACGGGATTATTTTGACCTGTTCCCTTCTGCAAATGTAGGGTATAACATCAGTCAGAACCATATCCTTAACTTTGGCTATGCGAAAAAGATCACCAGACCGAATTATAGGTTCTTGAATCCTTTCCGTTATTATATTGATAAGTTGACTTACCAGGAAGGTAACCCTTATGTAAAACCACAGTATACGCATGGATTGACATTGACCTATACCCTGATGCAGATGTTCAACTTTACCTTAGGTACCGATATCACGAACGATGCGATGGTGGAAAGTCTAGGTCAGGATTCCATTAGCAACGAAACTTGGATAACACGTGATAACTTGGCGAAAACAAGCACATCCTATATCAACATCAATGCCCCTTACCGGGTTGGTAAGTTCTGGACGATGAACAATAACTTCACCGGTATTTACATGCACTTTAAAGGACCGATCGCAGGGTATTATGCAGACCTTGGTTCCTTCTTTATCCAAGCAAACAGTATGCATACCTTTAAGATCAACAGCGCCCTATCGGCAGAATTGAGCTTTAACGGTAGCACACCATTCCTATACAATGTGTACAAGATTCACGGTAGATGGAACATCGATGCTGGGAT
The DNA here is from genome assembly GCF_002734245.1 of Sphingobacterium sp. 1.A.4. Taxonomy (NCBI): domain Bacteria; kingdom Pseudomonadati; phylum Bacteroidota; class Sphingobacteriia; order Sphingobacteriales; family Sphingobacteriaceae; genus Sphingobacterium; species Sphingobacterium sp. 1.A.4. The sequence continues at coordinate 181,512 of NZ_PEAZ01000001.1, read as the reverse complement.
GAACTATAATTTCAATGACCAACGCAGTTCCCTGAAATTGGCAGTGACCGATATTTTCAGGACAAATAAAAATACCGTAAGTACAGATTTCAATGAATTCCAATCCACTTTTAGGCAATATAATGATAACCAGACAGTGCGATTGACATATACCTATAAGTTTGGTAACCTGAAACAACAATTCCGCAAGAAGGAATCGAACAACGAGGAAACCAATAGGGCAAATTAAGATTTTGTTTCAATGTTTAGTTAATAAAGGTCGTTGGCTCCCCGCCTCCGGCCTTTTATTTTGATAAAATTGCTAGATTGCAGCATGAAATTAAAACAGATTGTGGTGTTCTGTGCCTCAAGTCCAGGCCACGAAAAAGTATATATGGAAGCCGCCCGCATGGTGGGGAAGGTATTTGCCGAAAAGGGCATTCAATTGGTTTATGGCGGAGGAAGAGTAGGTTTGATGGGCGGAATTGCGGATAGCGTGATGGAGAATGGCGGTCAGGTGGTCGGTGTGATCCCAAAATTTCTGAACAGCAAGGAGATAGGTCATACCGGAATCAGCCAACTGATCGAAGTGGATACCATGCATGAACGTAAAGCAAAGATGAATAACCTGTGCGATGCGGTTATTGCGCTGCCCGGAGGATTCGGTACCATGGAAGAACTCTTCGAAATGCTGACCTGGGGGCAATTGGGACTGCATCAAAAACCCGTCGGGCTATTGAATGTGGATGGATTCTACGATCATCTTATCCAGTTCATCAAACATATGGTGGATGCAGGGCTCTTGAAAAAGGAAAACCAGGACATGTTGCTCTATGCCAACAATATCCATGATCTTTTGGATAAAATGGATGCTTATGTTGCCCCTGAAGTGCCTAAATGGCTCAACCTGGAAAGATCCTAACCCTGGAACGGGAAATAGGATTTGGCATTATAATAACAGATATCCTGGATCATTTTTCCGATCCATGGCATATCATGCGGTAATTCGCCATTTTTGATGTCCTCCGCGAAGATATTGCAGAGCAAACGTCTGAAATATTCATGTCGAGGGAAGGAAAGGAAACTCCTGGAATCTGTCAGCATACCCACAAAGCGGCTCAATAGGCCAATATTGGAAAGGGCATTGATCTGTCTGGTCATCCCTTCTTTTTGGTCGTTGTACCACCAACCGGATCCGAACTGCATTTTTCCGATGATCTCGCCATCATTGAAATTCCCGGCCATCGCCGCGAACAGCTCATTATCGGATGGATTCAGGTTATAGATGATGGTTTTTCCGAGCTGCTCCCGGGCAGCCATATTTCCGAAAAAGCGCACCATGGCTTCTCCCTGTTTGTAATCTCCAATACTATCGAACCCCGTATCTGGACCTAAATTCTTCAATGCCCAAGTATTGGTATTCCGGAAAGCACCCACATGGAACTGCTGTACCCAACCTTTTTCGTAGTCCCAAGCCGCAAAATGCACCAACATGGCCGATTTGAACTTGTTGATCTCGTCGTGCATCAAGTGAGATCCGCCCCTGACCTTTTGGAATATCTTGGCGATTTCCTCATCCGTATAATCCTCCGCATAGAGGTGGCTCAAGCCATGGTCGGAAAGGCAACAGCCATTGGCTGCAAAATAATCATGCCTAGCCTTTAGGGCATCCAGGAATTTCTGGAAATTCTGTATCTCCAGGTTGCAAACCTCGCCCAAGCGGTCGACATATTGGTTAAAGTTCTCCGGATGCTCCGGGCTCATCGCCTTGTCCGGTCGGAAAGCAGGAAACATCTTGAAGGAAGATGGATGCTGAGCATATGATTGATGGAATTCCAGGCTATCGATCGGATCATCCGTGGTACAGATTATCTCCACATTCATCTTATTCAACAGGCCGTGCACATTATAGGCGGGATCTCTTAATTTTTCATTGCAATCATGGAAGATACTTTCCGCATTGTTGGAGTGTAAAGTTTCCCGCACATCAAAATAGCGCTGTAGTTCCAGATGGGTCCAATGGTATAAAGGGTTCCGCATGGTATAGGGAACCGTATCGGCCCATTTCTGGAATTTTTCTATATCCGAAGCTTCACCGGTAATATAATGCTCATTGACCCCATTCGCACGCATTGCCCGCCATTTATAATGATCGCCATATAGCCAAGCCTGGGTGATGTTTTCAAACTGATGGCCCCCCGAAACCTGATCGGGTGGTAGGTGGTTATGGTAATCTATGATTGGTAGATCCTTGGCATACTGATGATATAGTTCTTCTGCAATGCTGCTCTGTAATAGAAAATGCTCGTCTAAGAAAGGTTTTATGCTCTCCATTAAATTTAGGGTGAATGGTTAAATTATAAGGAATGAAATTAAGAAATAATCTTTATTTATTGATGTTTACCTTATAATTTTTATAATGGTTATCAAAGTGAGGCCAAAATTTTCCAGCTTTTAAATACGTTCAATTGAATGTGGTCTGGGTATAATGTAGCATTTTCGATTTCATAATCTAATCCGGGTACTAGTCCATTCTTAGAAAGCAGGAGTTTAGTTTGGCCATCTGCACTCCTGACACGCAGAATAACTTTTGTTACCAAATTGTTTTCTAATAGTTGTTCGTGGTTTTTAATGATGAACGTAAGATTGTTGATTTCGTATTTTTCATCGTGTCTATCGCTTATTTGAGCGAATGATGACAATTTGAATAATACTAGAATTATGGCAGGAAAAACACCTTTTGCTTTATAGAGATAGCCAATTGATTTTATCGTAAGGTAAAATCCATAAAAGACTAAGGCCAAGTTGATGAGGATCCAAAGTGCTTCAAGCATATTATAATAATTAGAGTTTAATAATTAGTTAGTAGCTGTAAATACAGAGGTTTACCTGAATTTTCTTGCGTTAATAGAATATTAATTTTCGATTGGGTTAATGTGAAATAGGGGGGTTGAACTTTTCTTGCATTAATTTGTTAATTTAGTGAAAACAAACATTTTAACTATGAGATCTTTATTTCTTTCCGCTGCTTTATTAAGTTCTTCTTTATTAGGATCATCCATGCAATCTCATGGGCAGGCTAAATTGGCGCCCTTATGGGAGTCTAAAGAACAGTTACCTGTTCCAGAGTCTGTTCTATATGTTCCAGAACGTAATGAACTTTTTGTTTCCTTGATTGATGGTGATGGGTCTGCTGCTGATGGAAAAGGTGGGGTAGCGATTTTGAACATGGATGGCAGCCTGAAAAATGCAACTTGGATGGAAGGGTTGAACGCACCAAAGGGAATGGCTTTGTATAAGGATCAATTATATGTGGCGGACATCAATGAGGTCGTGGTGATAGATATTATTACCGGGAATGTGATCAACCAGATAAAAATAGAAGGGGCAGTATTTTTAAATGATGTTACCGTGGATGCGTCAGGAAAGGTGTTTGTGTCGGATACTAGGGAAGGAAAAATATATATGCTCCAGAATAATAGACCAAGTCTTTATATGAGCGATGTGCCAAGTGTGAATGGGCTGAAAGTGATCAATGGAAGTTTATACGCGATGGCAGGTCCAGAATTATGGAAAATTGATAATAAAAAGAAAACGGTTATTGCGAAGGGATTGAAACTTGGTGGTGATGGTTTGGAACCTGTGGGTGATGGGAGTTTCTTGGTGACTTGTTGGGGTGGGTTGATATATCATATCTCTGCAAATGGGGAAGTGAAGGAGTTGTTGGATGTGCAAGGGAAAATGAATACCGCAGATTTGGGGTATAATGCAAAGGAAAAGATTTTATATGTGCCTACTTTTTTGAATAACTCAGTGATCGCTTATCAGTTGAGCTTGTAGGTACCGCGTCATTGCGAGGAGGCACGACGAAGCAATCTTTCTATTCGTATAAAAGATTGCTTCGTTCCTCGTAATGACGTGGCCTTCCTTACTTCAACACCTCCGCCAATAAAGCATTCAAATCCTCGCCGTGCAAATTCCTTCCGATAATAATCCCATTCGGATCCACCAGCACATTCTGCGGAATCGCCCGAACCCCATAAGTCTGTCCTGCAGAATTATTCATGTTCTGCAAATCCGAAACATGTTTCCAGGCCAAATTCTGCTCCTTCACATATTTTGCCCAAGGCTCATACTCCCGATCAAAAGAAACCCCTAAGATCTCAAAATTCTTGTCTTTAAACCTCCCATAAGTCTCCAACAAAGCAGGAACCTGTTTCCTACAATCCGGACACCAGGACGCCCAGAAATCGATCAATACATATTTCCCCTTCAGATCCGACAAAGAATAAGGGTCTCCCTCCAAGTTCAACTGCGTAATACTCGGTGCCTTTTTCCCGATCTGCGTACTTTTCAACGCCTTTAAGTATCTTTCAAACAACAATCCATCATTCGATTTCCTTACCTTCTTATCCAATTTCTTAAACAGATTGTTCAATTCTACATATTCCGGGTCATACCCACCAATCCGTTGGATCAACCGTAACGAATTCGCATCTTTCGGATTTGCCTTTACCTGCGCGATCATCTCCTCCTTGCTCTGCCCAAATACCAAACACGGCACCAACATCAGCAAAAACCATATACTTTTCATAGTTCTACAAATTTTATCTATCAAAAATAAAGATAAGCCTTTCATTTAAACGCATTAACATGTAAAAATTATAACATATTTTCAATAAATCTGAAAAAGAAATTGCATTTTTTGCGTTTGAGGGATTTTAAATTGTTAAATTTGAAACTCACTAAGGTATTTTTTAATTTAAATGGCAAGATTAAATTTATTAGAAGAAACCCGATTTGAGAAAGTACCAGTTACGGTATACCCCACTCAAGAGGAAGCTTCTATTCAAGTCGCTCAACGCATCGCAAACCTCATCAGAGGCAAGCAGGCAAAAGGGGAGCAGGCTGTACTTGGACTAGCAACAGGTGCTACTCCAGTAAAGGTTTACAAGGAATTGGTGAGGTTACACAAAGAAGAAGGTTTAAGTTTCAGTAACGTCGTTACCTTCAATTTGGATGAATACTATCCAATGCAACCTACAGCAGAGCAAAGTTATGTGGTGTTCATGAACAGAAACCTGTTCGATCACATCGACATCCCAAAAGTAAACATTAACATTCCTGATGGCACTTTGGCTCCAGAAGACGTACAGGCGTTCTGTATGGCGTATGAGCAAAAGATTTCCAGCTTAGGAGGATTGGACATCCAGATTTTAGGTATTGGACGTACAGGCCACATCGGTTTCAACGAACCGGGTTCTGCACCTAACTCTGGTACGCGCTTGGTAACCTTAGATGACCTTACCCGTAGAGATGCTTCACGCGATTTCGGTGGTAAGGAAAATGTACCAACGAAAGCGATTACCATGGGGGTTGGAACAATTTTCAAAGCAAAGGAAATTGTGTTGATGGCTTGGAACGAGAAAAAAGCCGAAATCGTTAAAAAAGCAGTGGAAGGCGAAATCTCTTCCGATATCCCGGCTACCTACCTACAGATGTCGGACAATGTAGAATTTGTTCTTGATCAAGATGCTGCTTCCGCACTTACGCGTTTCAACCTTCCATGGTTGGCGCACGACGTGGAATGGGATGATACTTTGGTGAAGAAAGCGGTGGTTTGGTTGTCCCTTCATTTGGACAAGGCCATCCTTAAATTGACCGACGACGATTATAACAATAATGGCATGGCGCAGTTGATTACGGAACAGGGTACTGCCTACAGTATCAACATCCGTATCTTCAACGAGCTGCAACGTACCATTACGGGTTGGCCAGGAGGAAAACCAGGTGTCGATGATACCAACCGCCCAGAACGCGCGGAACCTGCCCGTAAGAATGTGATCCTTTTTTCGCCACACCCGGATGATGACGTGATCTCGATGGGAGGTACGTTCATCCGTTTGGCCGATCAAGGACATAATGTCCATGTAGCTTATCAAACCTCCGGTAATACCGCCGTTTGGGACGATGATGTATTGCGTTATTTAGAATTTGTACAGGATTTCGCTGTTGCAGTGGAAGATGATAATGGGGTTACCCGTAAAATCTACGATGACTCCCGCGAGTTTTTCAAAGTTAAGAAACCAAATCAGGTAGATCCTGAAATCGTACGTACCATTAAAGGATTGATCCGCAAAGGGGAAGCAATTGCCGGTGCACGTTTCGTAGGCCTTCCGGATGAAAATATCCACTTCATGGACCTTCCGTTCTATGACCGTGGAAAATTCTCCAAAGAGATCGACTTTGAGGACGATATCCAGCAGACCATGGAATTATTGCGCCAAGTAAAACCTCAACAGGTATTTGCGGCCGGTGATTTCGCTGATCCGCATGGAACGCATAAGGTTTGTTTCGATATTATTTTAGAAGCCTTGAAACGCCTTCGCGAAACGGACGAATGGACGAAAGACTGTTGGTTGTGGTTATACCGCGGTGCATGGCATGAATACCCAATCCACGAGATTGAAATGGCGGTTCCTCTGTCGCCGCAAGAGGTTAAACGCAAGCGTTTGGCGATCTTCAAGCATCAATCACAAAAGGATCTTCCAGTTTTCCCCGGAGATGATCCAAGAGAATTCTGGGTGCGTGCAGAAGACCGTACTAGTGAAACCGCTGGCCTTTACCATCAATTGGGATTGGCAAACTACGAAGCCATCGAAGCTTTTGTTCGCTGGAACTTCGATGAGTAGGCATTAAGAATTACTTTAGAAGTAAGCATACATATCGAAGCCGGATCAGATAGCAATGTTTGATCCGGCTTTTTTCTTGCGATGTAGTCTATGTTTTTCCTATGTAAATGGGATGTTTTCGAGGTAAAAACAAGGTTAAAGCATTCTTAAAGCACGTTTTTAATATGCTGATTTACTAAAAGCATACTTTTACATTACTTTTCAGTATGCTTTCAATACGAACCTAAACACTCTCGCGGACTAAAAAATTTCGGATTTTGAAGCTTTTTGTCGGATTCTTTATTTTTTGGTAGCGCGCTGGAGCTTATTTTTGCCTACTATTTAGATTTAGTACAAATAAAGATGAAGCTCACGAAACTATTTATCCTCTTAGCGGCAATGGCAATTGCACAGGAAGTGGATGCCCAAACAACCGTAAAGGGAAAGATTCTTAACCAAAAAGGCGAATCCTTGGCGGGAATCAGTGTTCATGGATCGAACAAGCATACAAAAACCAATGATCAGGGCGAGTATGAACTCTATATCCCAACTGCAGGAACATTTCAATTGCAATTTACGGGCATTGGATTTCAAAAACAAGAACTTGCTGTTGTTCCACAGGGAACAATCACGGAATTATCGGCGCTGATCTTGCAACAAAATAATCAACAGATCGAGCAGATCGATGTAAAGGGGTACAATTCGGTGAACCATCGTTCCTTGGAGGTCAGTAAATCGGGGGTGAAAGATCTAGACCTTCCGCAAGCGGTACAGGTCATCAATAGCCAAGTGATTTCGGATCAACAGATCAATGTGTTGAGCGATGCCTTGAAGAATGCCAATGGAGTAGCCTTGGGTGCCAATAGAGGTGGTGTGAATGAGAATTTCTATGCGAGAGGGTATAGCTTAGGAACGAATAATATATTTAAGAATGGGGCGAGGACCAATAATGGAGGATCCATCGAGGCGAGTACCCTGGAGTCTGTTCAGATCTTAAAAGGAAGTGCGGCCTTGCTGTATGGCGGAGTGACCGGCGGGGCAGTGGTGAACCTGATCAGCAAGAAACCAAAGTTTGAACATGGTGGAGAGGTGGCCATGCGAATCGGTAGTTATAACCAATACAAGCCCATGGTGGATGTTTATGGCCCATTATCCCAAAAATTGGCTTTCCGGATTGTGGGTACAGGTGGCTACGCAGAGAGTTACCGCGATCAGGTAGAATCCAAAAGGTTGTATGTAAACCCTTCTTTATTATACAAAATATCGGATAAATCGGACATCAATGTTATGTTTGATTATCTCAAGAGTGATTTTACACCCGATTTTGGAATAGGCTCCGTAGAGGGAAAAATAAATGAAAAAGTGGGTAGAAATAGTTTTATCAATGTGCCTTGGGCATACAATAAAACCAATTCTTCCAATGCACAGGTGGATTTTGGCCATCAATTTTCCGACGATTGGAAATTGAATGTGTTGGCCAGCTATCAGAAATACCTTCGGGATTATTATGGTTCTGAACGTATTCAGGCGAATGCGCAAGGGATTGCTCCCCGGGCACTGAACCGTTCGGAACAGGACGAACTGACCTTCAACCAACAACTGAACCTGACCGGGAAACTGCAGACAGGTATCTTCCAACATCAGGTCTTGGTGGGTGCAGATGCGGATCAATCCAAAGTCAAGAATTATGCTTTCAACATCTTCGCCAATGGAACCGGCGAGAATGTGGCGCCAAGTACGGCCTATGATAACATCAATGTTTTTGATCCTTATGCAAGTGGCATGCGCTCGGATATGCCTACGGCAGACCTGAAGACACGAACGAATACCAATATCAGCAGATACGGGGTTTTTGTGCAGGATTTGCTATCGATTACGGATCAGTTTAAGGTTTTGGCGGGTATCCGATATACCTATCAGAAAACAGGTAGAAGTGAGGTTTATGATTATAAAACCAATACGACCAGCGTAACGGAGAACCCTGGTAAAGATAAAGTGGATATGGGCGATAAGGTGGATAAAGCCTGGTCACCTAAATTTGCCTTGATTTATCAACCGTTGAAGGCAACAAGTCTGTATGTAAGTTACGCCAATAATTTCATCTCGAATTCGGGCTATGATGTGAACTATCAACCGATGGGACCATCGCTATTGGATCAATACGAGGCTGGGATCAAGAATGATTTTTTCCAAGGACGCTTATCGACGAACGTGACCTGGTATAAGATCATCAATAATCGGTATGCACAGACCATCATCGGAGATGATGGTAAAGTGGCCGATAGTAATATGAAAGAGTTTACAGGAAGATCAGCTTCTGATGGTGTGGAACTGGATGTGGCAGGGGAATTGGCCAAAGGACTTGATGTACTTGCTGGATATGCCTACAACTATATGCGCTACTTGGAGACCAATGAAAATGGTATCCTGGAGGATATGCGATTGGTCGGAACCACTGCCCATACGGCCAACGGAACGGTATTTTATACCTTTCAGGATGGAGCGGCCAAAGGGTTGAAACTGGGAGCTTCCGTATTCTACACCGGAAAACGAAACGCAGGTTGGAATACCACAAAAGCTAATCAACGCGATGGTCTGGACAGGATTATTCCGATCGGGGCTTTTACCACCTTTGATTTTTCTGCGGGATATCAATATGGTAAATGGAATATCTTGGCTAAAGTGAGCAATATCGGAAATACCTTCAACTATTACGTGCATGAAAACTATAGTGTGAACCCTATACCTCCGCGCAGTTTTACCACGACTTTAAGCTATAGGTTTTAAAATATAGATTTTGGTTATTATCAGCGGATATAATATTCAACCAAATCAATTATTAATTGTTTGAGAGCGGTTCTATAGCAATATAGGCCGCTTTGAACATTTGTTAAAAATTAGCTATATTTACCCTATAAAAAGATTATTTTTTTGAACATGAATCTATTAGAGAGAGTTGAGCAGGCATTAGATACCATTAGGCCCTATCTGGAAACAGATGGAGGAAATGTATCTATAGAGGAGATTACCCCCGACAATGTTGTTAAATTGAAGCTGTTGGGCACATGTGCTAATTGCTCCATGAGTATCATGACTTTTAAAGCCGGTTTGGAACAAGCGATCAAAAAGGCCGTTCCCGAGATTGTAGCGGTGGAAGCCATCAATTTAACGGACATGAACGATCCTAATGCCATTACCCCAAACCAATTGTAATAAAATTTTTAGATACGGTTAACACAATTTAACAACGGTCTATGAATTAATGTGTTAGTTTTGTGGGAAAGATGAAAACCTGGATGAAATATATTTTAATGGCTACCCTATTTGTTTTTTGTTTGCAGGCAAGTGCACAACAGCGAAAAATAGTGCAGCTTTCTGGGTTTACCTATGCTCAGGGCACTGAAATCGCAGTCCCTTTTGTTACCGTTAAAAATTCTAGCTACCTGAATGAAACCTATGCGGCAAACCATGAGGGTTACTTCTCTTTTGTTGCCCATGTAGGCGATGTGATCGAATTCTCCTCCATTGGATATGCCCCCGTTAAATTCACCATCCCTAATGTGAGTTCGGATAAATATACCGCAAAGATCGAATTGGAACCTTTAGTGGAAGAACTTCCTGTGATCACGCTTGGCAGACCTTTGCCTTGGGCGAGTATTGAGGAGTTCAATAGGGAGTTCCTGGCCATGAATGTGTACAGTGATGATCTGATGTCGGCCAAAAGGAATACCTCCGCAGAGTCTATTGCTTCGTTATCTCGTATTTTGCCACGTAGCGCTGGAGAAATCCAGGCTTTTAACAGCATGCAAAGACATCTTAACATGTCGAATAGAAACATCAATCAGAATTTCAACAATCCTTTGTTGAACCCATTTGCTTGGGGACAATTGATCAACCAGATCAAGCGTGGTGATTATAGCCGCGAACGATTGAAATACTAATTCTTTTTTTAAATTCTTTAGAATTGGGAATGCTGTTATTAGGATTCCAACATGGTTCTTTTGTTGAAACCTTTGATGTTCAATCTTGATGCAAGATAGGACACCAGTGTGGATACCAACATCACCGTCAATAGGATCAGGAAGATATCGCTGTATCTGACATCCACAGGGTAAGCATCAAAAAGGGATCCCTCATTGGTGGTAACCAAGCCATAACGTTCCTGCAGCCAACAAAAAACGAGACCGATTGCAGCACCCACAAGGCTTCCGATCAAAGCGATCATGATCCCCTGGTAGAAGAAGACGTTCTGGATCAGCCCATCATTCGCGCCTAGGCTTTTTAGCACGACTACATCCTGTTTCTTGTCGATCACCAGCATGGTCAAGGAACCAATGATATTGAAGATGGCGATGATGCCGATGATGGTGACGATAAAAAAGACGATCCATTTCTCGGATCTCACCGTTTTGTATAGCGTCGGATTTTGTTGTTCCCTGTTTTTGACCAGAAAATCATCACCTAATAAATGCTGGATCTCGGATTTTAATTTCGGATCGTTATCATTCTTCCCAAACAGCTCAATGGCTGAGATATGCTGATGTTCGTTCAATAGGTCCTTCGCGAAATCTATAGGAACGATGATGAGGTCATCGAAACCGGGTTGGAACCGGAGGATGGCATTCGGGGTGATCGGTCTGGAACGGATATCCTCCAAGGGATTTATATTGTTTGGAGAAGCATTTTTGTCAGGAATATGCAGAAGCACCTGATCGTCTGCCCCACGTAAGGGCACTTGCAGATTGGCCTGTACCTGAGCCCCCAATATCCCAAAATTTATACTGTCGCCCTGAATGGAAAGATTCCCCGCAAACAACATATCCTGTGTTGCGTGGCTTTTGATGCTTTCGGGTTCAATCCCTTTGATCTTTCCAATGAATTGTTGATGGTTGTATTCTGCAAGTACTTTATCTTCCAAAACCTCACTATAGGAGGAGATATTTGGGTTTTCGCGAAGTTGCTTGAACTTTTCGCCCTGGCTGGAAAAGACTTTCCCTTTGGACGGTTCTATTCGCAGCTCGGGTGAGAATATGCTGTATTGCGACAGGATAAACTTCTCCAAGCCGTTGTAGAATGATAGCACGATGACCAAGGCTGCTGTACTGACCAGAACACCGACCACACTGATTCCGGAGATAATGTTGATGGCATTAACTGATTTTTTGGAAAATAGATAGCGCTTGGCGAAGAATACAGGTAACCTCATGGTTTATGCGCGGATAAAAGGGTTCATCTGTTTCTCTTCCGCAACCGTGGTTGAAGGACCATGGCCTGGATGGACTACCGTCTCCTCAGGCAGGCTGTAGATATTCTGGGCAATACTGTTCAATAACTGCTGATGATTGCCTCCTGGAAGGTCTGTGCGGCCGATACTGCGATGAAAAAGGACATCTCCACCGATCAGAAAGCCATGGTCTTTACTGTACAGACATAAATGACCAGGGGAATGCCCTGGAGCGAAGATCAAGGAAATGGTTTCATCACCAATTTTCAATTGATCGGTTTCCTTTAAAAAGGTTTCCGGGATTGGCGATGGCTCATATCGTATGCCCATCTGAGGCGCGTAATTCTGCACTTGAACGACCAATGGAAGCTCCAGTTCATGGAATTGTGGCATTAGGCCATAGGTTTCATAGATAAATCTATTGCCCAAAACGTGGTCGATATGGCCATGTGTATTGATCAGGGCAATGGGTTTGAGGTTTTGCTGTTCTACATAGGATTTGAAGACTTCTTCTTCCTGGTAATTATGCATGCCAGGGTCTACAATGATGCATTCTTTCTCATCATTATAGATGATATAGGTATTCTCCTGGTAAGGGTTAAAGGTGAACGTTTTGATATGTAGCATATCCAAAAATAGGAATTATTATTGATTCCAGACTTCCCAGTTTTTCTCCGCCTGCAATACCAGCATTTCGAATCCATTCTTGATGGCGGCCCCCCGCGCCTTTCCCTTTTGGAGGAACAGGGTTTCTTCGGGATTATAGATCAGGTCATAAAGCAGATGATCTGGTCCAATGCCTTCATAGGGGATGTCCGGACATTGATCGATGTTGGGATAAGTGCCCACAGGCGAGCAGTTGATAATGATTTGATGTTGTGAAATGATACTGTCGGTAAGATCAGCATAACTGATGTTTTCTGCGTCTTTGGTCCTGCTTACGACTTGGTAGGGGATGCGAAGTTTATCCAATACATACTTAACGGCCTTGGTCGCTCCACCATTTCCTAGTATCAGGGCTTTTTTGTGCTCAGGTTTGAGGAAGGGCAATAGCGATTGCTCGAAGCCATAGGCATCGGTATTGAAACCTTTTAAATAGGGCCTTCCATTCTCTTGTCGTTTGATCTGAATGCAATTGACCGCCCCGATTACCTTTGCTTCTTCCGATAGCTCATCCAAATAAGGAATGACATCCTTTTTATAAGGAATAGTTACATTGACACCGTAGAAATCAGGATTGGAGGTGTAAAGTTCTGGGAACTTTTCGATATCAGAAATAGGGTATAGATCGTAGTCTATACCCTGTATGTTTTCTTTATCAAATTTATCTAAATAGTATTTTTTGGAAAAGGAATGTCCCAGGGGATATCCTATCAATCCTAAGTATTTCATTTTCCTTCGGAGTACTTTTTGATGATATCTAAAATTATCGGATTACCCTGTAACTGCGGAAGGTATTCGAATAAGATGTAATGTTTCTCAGGGTCGCTGTTCAAGGCGATTTCCAGATAATTCAATGCGTCGTTATATTTTCCTGCAGCAAAAAGGTAGGCGACCATGCGGTAATAAAGGACCGCTTCATCCGGGTTGCATTTGATGGCCTCAGCAATAACTTCGGTAGCTTCCTGCAATTTGCCCAATTCGTACAATAACGATGAAAAGTCTAACCAGGCTTCGATATCGGTACTGTTCAATTCCACTACCTTGGTATAGGCCTCGATGGACTCATCGTATTGTTTCAATTTGTATCGAGCATCAGCAATGGCAAACCAGTAGTCCGGATTCTCATCATCGATATCCAATGCTTTTTTATAGAAATGCAGGGATTCGAAATAGCGTTCCTCAAAATCAAGTGTTACACCGATTCCAAACCAGGCATCGCTTTGATTGCTATCCAGTTTTACCGCCTTCTTGTAATAGGAACGGGCTTCATCCATCTGTTCCAATTTTTCATAGCATTCACCAATCGCGCAATAGGTATCGGCGGTTGGGGGTTCGTATTCAAAAGTATGTTTATATACTTCGATGGCTTCCGCATATCGATCTAGATTGACCAATGCGTTTCCTTTATTATAATAGGCCGATGAGAAATTATCCTTGATAAGGATTGCATAATCGTATGCATCTATGGCGGCCGCATATTGTTCTAATTTATGATGTGCATTGCCCAGGTTGTACCATGCAGCATAGGAATAAGGATCGGTATCTATATATTGCTTATAAAATGCGATACTTTCTTCCTGTTGCTCCAATACATCATAGCAGAAGGCTATTTCGTATAGGGCATCCTGGTTTTCATTGTTAATTTTTAAACATTTCTTTAAATAATGAATGGCTTTGGCATAATGCCCCTGCATCTGGTATAGACCGGCTATCTGATAGTAAATCTCGTCTTTGGCATCACTTAATGATAATGCCTTGAAGAAGTTTTCTTCCGCAAGTTCATGATCCTGCATGGCGGAGAAAATTGTTCCCTTGATTAGATAGATGTCGGCTTCCGAAGGCTCTAGGAATTCCACTTTGGTCAAAGCTTCCAACGCTTGCTCGTACTGCATGGTACTTGCCAATAGTTGGGCTTTTTTTAATAAGAATGTTGTTTCAAATGGGTGTTGAGCCGCGGCGAATTCAATAACTTGTAGAGCTTTTACGGAGTCATTTTTCGTTATGTAATAGTCAATGATGCTTTCAAAAGCCTTGGCATCGAAAAAGTATTGATCTTCATTCCTCAGCATCTCTTCATAACGATCAACTGAGAATTTTTGCTCTTCAGGTGATTCAAATTCAAAGTCTTCTTCCATTTTTCTCCTCCTTTAAAATTATCGATTAACTTCTTTCCCTTGTTGAAAATAGCAAATTAAATTACGGAACGTATCATATTATTTTCAACATATCCACAATCCTATGACTGTCAGTGGGTAGGAAAGTAAAATTTATGCATAAAAAAAGTGCCGGTTGTTGAACCGGCACCTCTTTATGTGTTAATTATTATTGCTAATAATTATTTTTTGATTTCAACACGACGGTTTTGGATTCTTCCTTCTTCAGTAGCGTTAGATGCAACTGGGTTAGCTTCTCCGTAACCTGTAGCAGTGATGCTTGATGCAGAAACTCCAGCATTTACTAAGTATTGTTTAACTGCGTTTGCACGGTCGTTAGAAAGGTTCATGTTGTAAGCTTCAGTACCTTCTGCAGATGCGTATCCATCTAAAGTTACGTTAGAGTTGTTAGCTTTCAATTCTTGAGCTAATTTATCTAAGGTAGCGTAAGATTCAGTTTTCAATACAGAGCTATCAAATTCGAATTGAATTGGAGCATAGTATCCTGAAGAAACAGTACCATCAGTTAATTGTTGCTCTGGGAATTTGATTGGACATCCTGAACCATCAACTACAGTACCTGCAGGAGTTCCTGGACATTTATCAAATTTATCAGATACACCGTCACCATCAGAGTCTTTGCTCAATTGATCAACAGTACCTTCTAAAGTGGATACACGTTGTTTTAAAGCTTCAACTTCGTTACGTAATGAAGGGTCTTTCAACTCATCATATAAAGTAGCAACTGGGTTAGTGAACGTTAAGTTCTCTTTATCACGAGATCCTAAAGTGAATTCTAAACCACCGTATAGGTTAGAGAATTTTTGTTTTCCGTCGTAACGAACTGGTCCGTATAACAAGTTATCATCAGTGAAGTTCATTGTGTAACCTAAGTTCAAGGCAACAACTTCAGATAATTTGAATTTAACACCAACACCTACAGGGATAAATCCTGTTAAACGGTTGTCACGATCTCCAACATCAGTACGGTCACCGAATACTTCTTCACCCCAATTACCTTCGTTGTTGTATACAGGAGTTCCAGAGAAATCAGTAGTTGAGTATTGTACTGGGTTATGAGCCATAACTCCCATACCTACTTTAGCGTAGAAGTTAACAGCATTCTCTCTTCTCATGAAGTCGATAGTACCTAATTGGAATACACCATTTAAGCTAGCAGCCCAGTTAACTGCAGTCTCAGCAGATCTTGCACCATTAGCAGTTTCTGGAGTAGTAACCATTTCATGGTTATATGTTTTGATACGACCACGGTTACCTTCTAATTCTAAACCGAATAGGTGTGAGAATTGTTTACGGATAGTTAAACCATAGTACTCACCCACTTTATTTTGGAAGTAACCTACTTTTTGACCAAAACCGTTCTGACCACCTAAGATAGTGTTAGGAGTAGTAATACCACCTTGAACACCGATAGACCAAGTTCTGTACTGACCTCTACCACCAAATACTGTTGGGGTTTGTGCTTGTGCAGTCTCAGCGAAACCTAAAGCGGCTACTAAAGAAGCTGCAACAGCTGTTTTTTTAATTGTAGAATAGTTCATACTCTTTTTTTTAAGGTTATTAAAATTTTTAATTGTTTCTAGTTGTTAATCAATTTAACATAACTTAACAATAACGATGCCAAAAAATGTTAAAACTTAAAAAGCGTATTTTCAATACTAAAAACGGTGCTTTTTCTGCGTAAAAATAGTTATTAACATTTTATAACGCAAATTTTTTGATAAAACTTTGTTCCAATTCAATAAAATTGACACAAGGTTAATCCCCTTGTAGCCTTTTTGCTACAAGATGTAATGGATAACTGCCAAGGTAAGGCCACCTAATAAGGCACTCACAGGTATGGTTAGAATCCATGCCCATAATAAACTAATGGTTACTCCCCATCTAACAGCCGATACCCTTTTCACTACACCAACCCCAATGATCGCACCGGTAATAGTATGTGTCGTGGAAACCGGAATACCAAAATGTTCCGTAATACCTAAGGTAATCGCACCTGCTGTTTCCGCACTAACCCCTTCCAAAGGCGTTACTTTTGTAATCTTAGTTCCCATGGTCTTCACGATTTTCCAACCGCCACTCATGGTTCCTGCAGCGATAGCCGCATAACAGGCCAATGGCACCCACTCAGGCATTTCTTCAAATGTACCTATTACGCCTTGCGCAATCAATGCCGTAGCGATGATACCCATTACCTTTTGTGCATCATTACCACCATGAGCAAAACTCAACCCTGCTGATGAAATCAATTGCAGGATCTTGAACCAACGTTCAGCAACTGCCGGACGCGCTTTTTTACAGATATTGATAATAATTAAAGTAATGATGATCGAAATCGTCATACCTACTAGAGGCGCTAGGATAATAAAAGATAAGATCTTTAATGTAGCACTCAAGTTAATGGCTTCAATTGGATTTACACCTTGGAAAACAGCGAAAGCCATCCCCGAACCGGCAAAACCGCCGATCAATGTATGGCTCGAACTGGATGGAATTCCATAATACCAAGTGAATAAGTTCCAAGAAATGGCCGCGACGAGGCCGGCGAATATCACCTCGAGGGTGATGTACTCTTCAATTACCGTCTTGGCGATCGTATTGGCAACCTTATGGTCAGTAAATACGAAATAAGCAACGAAATTGAAAATTGCCGCCCAAAGAACCGCCATAAATGGCGTAAGCACTTTGGTCGATACGATGGTCGCGATGGAGTTTGCGGCATCATGAAAACCATTGATATAATCAAAGGCAATCGCCAAAACAATCACGACAACTAATAATGTGGTTATCCCCATGATAAAATTTTGTAATGAAATAAAGGTTAAAAAACGATTACGCGTTTTTCACTAGGATACTTTCTAATACGTTGGCAACGTCTTCACATTTATCGGTAGCATCTTCCATGGCCGATAATACCTCTTTGTTCTTGATCAGGTTGATCGCATCCTTCTCATATTCGAAAAGATCAGCTACAGCTTTATCAAAAATATAATCCGCTTTGTTCTCCACGCTGTTGATACGAACGCAAGAATCCGTAATATTTCTGATGTTTTTCAGGTCTTTCAGTTCAAATAATGCTTTAGCAACATGTTCGGTAGCTTCTACGATAAGATCTGAAATTTCTTTCATCGCATCACTCGGGTTTTCTACCTTATATAGTTCCATACGGTTTGAAGCACCATGGATAAAGTCAGCAACATCATCCAATGAGCTCGCAAGAGCGTGGATATCTTCACGGTCAAATGGAGTAATAAAGTTTTTTCCGAGTTCTAAATGGATCTGGTGGGTTAGGTTATCCCCTTTGTGTTCTAGGTCTTCCAACAATTTGGAATTGTTTTTTCTAAGTTGTAGATCAGAGGTGTGAACACTCTCTTTTAATAACTTAGCCATTTCGATCAAATTCGAGCCAGCTTGCTCAAATAAAGGGAAGAATTTTTTGTCCTTCGGAACGAAGTATTGAAAAATGCTATTCAACGACATATTTTGAATTTTAGTAGCGCAAAAATATGGACTTAATGTTAATTTAATGTTAAGTTTTTATAAATAGCCCCAATTAAGCCTTTTCCAATGTAAAAGAAAAGGTAGTCCCAATGCCTTCAGTACTACGCACATGCACATTTTGACGATGAGCTTCGATGATATGCTTCACAATAGCTAAACCCAAACCCGAACCGCCTATCTCCCTCGACCTACTTTTATCTGTCCTAAAAAACCGCTCAAAAACCCGTGGCAGGTTCTTTTCCTCTATGCCAAGGCCATTATCCGTAATCTCGATCAATATCTGATCGATTAAAGGATGAGTCTTTATGCTCGTTTTTCCGTTTCTCTTTCCATATTTGATGGAATTGTCGATCAGGTTCACCAAAACCTGCTGTATCTTCTTCCGATCAGCTTTTACAAAAATCGGGTGATTCCCTTTTGAGCTAAAATCAAGAACAATGTTCTGTTCGTTGGCTTTGTATTCCAAGTCATCCAGCGTCTCCTTGATCAACACCTGTAGATCAAATTTTTCCTTCTCGATAAGCACCGCCCCGGATTCCAATTTAGCGATTTCATCCAGGTCATGGATCAAATAGCTTAACCTATCCAGGTTCCGAGAAGCCTTATTCAGGAAATTAACCGCCATTTCCGGATTATCCTCCATCATCCCATCCTGCAAGGTTTCGATATAACCCTGAATAGCGAACAATGGTGTCTTAAATTCGTGTGAAATATTGGAAAGAAATTCTTTACGGAATTTCTCCTGGGCTTTAAGTTGATCAATTTCAGACGCCTTCTGTTTCGCCCAATCCCTAACCTCTTTCTCCGCATCCCCGATAGGGTCGTCAGACTTATGGTCACCTAAGGCATCCTTAAGCTCTTTACCCAACTTAAGGTTGTGGATCAATTTATAGACAGATTTTATCCTTTCGTATACAAATTTCTGAAAAACATAGTTCAGCAGGGAAAACGAGAGGATAAAACTCAGGATGAGAATAAAGATGAAAGTTGGGAAATCCCGTTCATAATAAAAGTTCATGCCCGCCAGGATCAGCGAGAACACAAAACTGATGATCAATATGAGCGATCTGAAATTCATGGATTATACGCGGGCTATAACCGTTTTTCCACCTACCACTTTATCGTTGATTTTAACATTGATTTCGGCATTCAGAGGCAAGAATAAATCCACACGGGAACCGAATTTGATAAATCCGAATTCATCGCCCTGTTTTACTTCCTGACCTTCCTTTACATACCATACGATCCTTCTGGCCAAGGCTCCGGCGATCTGGCGGAACAATACCTCCACGCCATCAGCACGTTTTACCACTACCGTCGTACGTTCATTATCTGTGGAAGACTTCGGATGCCAAGCCACCAAAAATTTACCGGGATGATATTTAAAGAAACTTACCATTCCAGAAACAGGATTTCTATTCACATGCACATTCACAGGCGACATAAAGATCGAAACCTGCAATCTTCTTTCCTTGAAATATTCCGTTTCCTCCGCTTCTTCGATAACCACTACTTTTCCATCCGCCGGGCATAAAATTACACCATCATCGATGCTGATCTTTTTTATAGGGCTCCTGAAGAACTGCACAATCGTGATAAATAAGATCGCAGATATAATATAAAGTATCCAGGTAACTACCTTGCCTGCATCAAAATAATGCCCAATGGCCAAGATCACGAATATGAATAAAACAACAAGTGCTAAACTGGTATATCCTTCTTTATGGAATTTCATGATTAAAAATTTCTCCAAATATAATTAAACTTAGGAAATCCTAAGGGTTCTCTGCTTTTCTAATGATTTTAACCGAATGAAAGAGCAACGAACCATCCCCAGCTTTTTGCGCTATGAGATTCACTGTCAATTCATCATCCACATATTCCCCATTTACAAAGGAGGGAATATAATTTCCGATTTCCCCCAAGGCAGAAGCAAAAATACGGTCAAAATCCGGATTGAACTTGGTCGCTACCTTTGCCTTTTTAGGAATTCCTTTCTTATCCACCTCCACGGTATAGGTGATTTCATATTTGGATAGATCAGGGATTTCTTCGCCATCAAAATAATCGCTGATGGCCTTTCCTAAATACATGGTATATCCCGTAAAGTCATCAAATGTACAATCTTTGGACACAAAATGTTCGCCGCGCATAAAAGGCTCTATAGGCCAAAGTGGATATCGAGCAGCATCATATACTTCTTGTGTATAGTAATCGTAGCCCTCCCTGAATGCGCCATTAGGCGCATAATATTCTTCGCCGGCTTCCACCGTGCCCTTGTCATCCTCAAATAATACCTGCCATTTTCCTACTGCAAAACCATCCCTGATATTTCCGCGCAAACGCACAAATGGAAATCCATAGGGGTTATAGCCTGCGTAAGGCACCTTGAAATTATACTTTCCATTGCCATCCATCACCAAACGGCGACCCCGGTCATCCATCAATGTCATTAATTTCACGGTTTCACCCTGATGCAGCACCGTCATCAAAAGATTGCCATTAGGATAGAAGAAATTCAATTCGCCAACAGGGACACCCTGTTGATAAGTCATCTGCCATTTTAATTGACCATTTGTATGATAGGCTTTAAAAATACCCTCTTTGATGCCTTGACGGTAACTCCCTTCTAGCAATAACTTACCATCCAGCGAATAATCCTTGAACTCCCCAATAAAGAAACTTGTTTTGGAATCAAATTCAGCAATCCGTTCAATGGAATGGAACTCACAGTTTTTATCGACCAAAAAGTAGTTCTTGTCGTAATAAAAACGGACCAGATTACTATCCGCCCTTTCCATAAATACAGGTTTCGCTTCCTGAGCTTGGGCGTTCCACCCAAGGACAAAAAGCATGATCCCTATTAAGATTGCCTTGAATATCCTCATTATTATTATCCTTCCAACACACTTAATTAATGTGCCTCTAACCAGTTTCTTCCTTGACCAATTTCGATCTCAATAGGAACTTCCATATTGATCGCCGATTTCATACGATCTGAAATGATCGCTTTAAAAGTTTCAATTTCGTGATTCGGAACATCAAACACAAGCTCATCATGCACCTGCATGATCATTTTCCCCGCCAAGCCCTTCTCCTCAATATCCTGTTGTATATTGATCATCGCAATTTTGATCAGATCTGCCGCAGAACCTTGAATAGGTGCATTGATCGCATTTCGTTCCGCAAAACCACGAACCGTCATATTGGCCGAATTGATATCCCTTAAATAACGACGTCTTTTTAAAATTGTTTCCACATAGCCATTCTCCTTTGCGAATTCGATCACCTCACTCATGTATTGGCGAATACCTGTATATTGTAAGAAATATTGGTCAATGATCTCAGCCGCTTCTTTTCTTGGAATCCCCAAACTTTGCGATAGGCCGAATGCCGATTGCCCATAGATAATCCCGAAGTTCACCGCCTTGGCATTCCTACGCATATCCGAGGTCACCTCATCCAAGGCTACCCCATAAACCCTTGCCGCTGTCGCACGGTGAATGTCCAAACCTTGATGGAAAGCATCCTGCATATTCTTGTCCTTGCTCAATTCGGCCATGATCCGCAGCTCAATCTGCGAATAATCCGCCGATAACAGCGTCCAATTTTCATCCCTACTGATAAAAGCTTTTCGAACCTCCCTACCTTTTTCCGTACGAATAGGAATATTCTGAAGGTTCGGGTTGGTTGAACTCAAACGTCCCGTTGCGGCCACAGCTTGGTTGTAGGAAGTATGGATCAATCCGGTCTGCTGGTTGACCAATGTTGGCAGCGCATCAACATAAGTTGATTTCAATTTCTGTAATTGCCTAAAGGAAAGGATGTCCTGAACAATGTCCGACTTGTTGGCCAGTGCCAACAATACGTCCTCTCCGGTTTTATATTGTCCGGTCTTTGTTTTCTTAGCCTTCGGATCCAATTGAAGTTTATCGAACAACACTTCGCCCAATTGTTTTGGAGAAGCGATGTTAAAGGTACAGCCAGCCTTTTCATAGATCTGCTGTTCCAATAATTTCACATCCTTTTCAATCTCTTTCGAGAAATTCTGCAAGGTCAGCTCATCTATCTTTACCCCATTGCGTTCTACCGAAGCCAACACCCTTAATAACGGAAATTCCACATCCTCTGCCAATTGCAAGGTCGAAGTCTCTTGTAGTAAAGGTTCAAATTTATGTTTCAGCTGCAGTGTAATATCTGCATCCTCGCCTGCATATTCCTTGATCTTCGCCAATTCCACATCGCGCATATTCCCTTGGTTCTTTCCCTTGGCACCAATCAGTTCGGTGATAGAAACCGGACTATATTTCAGGTACGTCTCGGCCAGATAGTCCATATTATGGCGCGTATCAGGATCGATCAGGTAATGGGCCAACATCGTATCAAATAATTTCCCTTTTACCTGTACATCATAGCGGGAAAGGATAAGCATGTCGTATTTGATGTTCTGCCCGATTTTCTGGATCTGTTCATTCTCAAAAATCGGTTTGAACAGGTTAACAGTTTCCTGTGCCTGAAGCGGATCCGAGGATACCGGTACATAATAGGCTGTCCCAGGTTCAAAACTGAAAGACATTCCGACCATCTCCGCATTTAAGGCATCCAATCCGGTCGATTCCGTATCAAAAGAAAAGGAAGGTTGCGAAACTAAAAGTTTCACCAGCTTTTCCTGTTCAGCCAGTTCATCGGCCAAAATATAAGTATGCGTGGTGTTTTCAATGGTATTCAATGGGGAAGAATCCTCCATTTCCTCCGCTACAATACCAACACCAGCATCCGTCGGAATGGCAAAAAGATCCATCTGTCCGCCTTTAGGCACCGCATTTTCGGCCATATTAAAACCATCGCCAAAAATCCGTTTTCCTAAGGTTTTAAATTCCAGTTCCACAAAAAGTGGTTCCAAAACATCTTTATTAGGCTCTTCCAGTTCCAAGCCCTTTTCGTCCAATTCAACAGGAACATCCAATAAAATGGTCGCCAATTTTTTGGAGATCAACCCTTGATCCGCAAAATTCTCCACATTTTCCTTCAGCTTTCCCTTCAATTTGTCGGTATTCTGGATCAGGTTCTCCACAGAACCAAATTCTTGGACCAATTTTTTTGCGGTCTTCTCGCCAACTCCCGGTATGCCGGGGATATTATCCACCGCATCACCCCAAAGACCCAATATATCAATCACTTCATGTACGTTGTTGATCTCCCATTTCTCCAATATTTCCGGAACCCCCAACACCTCCGCCCCATTGCCCATCCGAGCAGGTTTGTAGATGAAGATATTTTCCGATACCAATTGGCCGAAATCCTTGTCCGGCGTCATACAATAAACGGTATATCCTTCTTTCTCGCCTTTTTTTGCTAAGGTACCGATGATATCATCAGCCTCATAGCCGTCCATGGTGATGATCGGGATGTTAAATCCTTCGATCAAACGGAAAATATAAGGAATCGAAGCAGCTAGATCTTCCGGCATTTTTTCCCGCTGTGCCTTATAGGTTTCAAACTCCAGATGTCTGTTGGTAGGGGCTTCTGTATCGAATACAACGGCAATATGAGAGGGTTTCTGGTTTTTTAAGACATCCAATAGGGTATTGGTAAAACCCATGATGGCACCTGTATTTAAACCGTATGAAGTTAACCGTGGGGTCTTGCTCAAGGCAAAGTAGGCACGGTAGATCAATGCCATCCCGTCGAGAAGAAATAACTTTTTCAAATTTTTAATATTTACGATATAAACAAAGTTAACAAAATCATTAGACCCAAAGATTAACAAAATTTTTCCATTTTTGCGAAAGGATATGCGGATTCATCTGTTAATGAAATAGAAAATGAGAGGAATAGTAACAAAATCTACAGGAAGCTGGTACCAGGTCATGGACGATGATGGGCAGAACTACGAATGTCGTATCAAAGGGAAGTTCAGGACCCAAGGCATAAAAACAACCAATCCCATTGCGGTGGGCGATTTTGTGGAGTTTGAACTCGAACCTGGGCAACAATCCGGTGTCATCAATACCTTGCTGCCGAGAAGAAACTATATCATCCGTAGATCGGTGAACCTTTCTAAACAGACCCAGATCATTGGTGCTAATTTAGATCAAGCGGTTTTGGTCGTTACTTTAGCATCTCCGGCCACCTCCACCGGTTTTATCGACCGGTTCTTGGTTACGGCCGAAGCGTACAGCATTCCGGCGGTCCTTGTCTTCAATAAATTAGACCTCTTCTCCGAGGAAGGATTGGAAATCCTGGCGGAATACATGGCATTATACGAAGGCCTAGGATACCCTTGTTATGCCGTATCGGCTTTGAAAGGCGAGCATATCCAAGAACTACGAGAACTCTTAAAAGATAAAACTACTTTGGTGTCAGGACATTCAGGCGTAGGGAAATCGACCTTGATCAATGCCGTGGTGCCAGGATTGGAACTGAAAACAGGGATCATCTCCGAGTGGTCCGACAAAGGAAAACACACCACCACCTTTGCCGAAATGATCATCCTTCCATTTGGAGGAAAACTCATCGATACCCCTGGAATACGCGAATTGGGGATCGTTGATATCGAACAGCAGGAACTATCCCATTATTTCCCCGAAATGAGGGCTTTGATGAACCAATGTAAATTCCACAATTGCCGACATATCAACGAACCTGGATGTGCTGTTCTGAAGGCTTTGGAGAATGGCGAGATCGACCCTTCCCGCTACGATAGCTACCTCAGCATCTACAATAACGAAAATAATCGCAACTAACTAAACATATTGGCCATAAATTTGTTTCGTATTATTGAACGACAATAAACCATCGTTTACAGAATCGTATGAAACCAGTTTGGAAATGGATTATAGGGGTACTAGTAGTTATTATTATCGCCGTTACTGGGGTGGGTTGGTATTTTAACCGAAACTGGAAACCTTTATTGGAAGAGCGATTGAAGGAAGTGGTGCATAACTCCACCAACGGCCTCTATTCGCTTCGTTACGACGACCTGGACCTGAATATCACCCTTGGAAATGTGACCTTGAAGAATGCCGAGCTCATTCCAGATTCTGCTGTTTACCAAAAGATGGTCCTGGCCAAGGAAGCTCCGAACAGCCGTTTTCATATCAAACTGACCAATCTGAAAGTGCGCAGCTTCAACCTTTGGGATGTGATCCGGAAAAGGAAATTGTTCATAAAGAACATCAGTTTTGAATCGCCTGATATTCACATGATCTCCGAATACCATGCCTATAACGATACGATCAAACCTAAGGAAACTAAAACCTTATACGACAATATCAAGGATGTATTCAGTTCCGTGAATGTAAGGGATATCAAGATCGATAACGTGAAGTTTAAGTTCTCCAAAGTCGAAGAAGGGAAATCTTCCGACATTCAATTGGATAGCATCGGAATCAAGGTGCATGATGTCTTGTTGGATGAAACCTCCATCAAGGATACCACCCGCTTGTTCTACACAAAAATGGTGGAAATCGATGTGCCTGGTTTTGAGTACGACCTTTCCAACGGGTTATATGTGGCCAAGTTTGACCGCTTGACCATCAATACGCAAGAACAGAACGTGCTCTTGACCAAGGTGGAATATAAACCCAAAATGAGCAAAGGCAACTATTTTAAGGCAAGGGGCCAGAATGTAACCATGGCTGATCTTCGCTTTGATACCCTTCGTTTTGAAAAACTGGACTTTAAAAGAGTGATCGATGACCAACAGACCATTGCCAGGAATGTGCAGATCAAAAATGGATCGATCTCCTTATACAACGATAAACGATATCCAAAGAAGAGCTCCAATAAAATTGGGAAATCACCACACCAACAATTGTTGAAACTGAAGCAATTGATCCATATTGATACTGTTTTCTTAAGCAATGTAGATGTCTTATATGGCGAATTCTCCGCGAAATTCCATCAAGAGGGAGTTATAACCTTCAACAATGCGTCGGGGATCATCACCAATGTCACCAACGATAGCCTTCACCTCAAGAAAGAACCTTGGATGCGGGCAGATCTGAGCGCGAAAATTATGAACCAAGGATTGCTAAAGATCAATTTTGGATTCAATATGATGAGCAAGGCCGGTGAACATACCTATAAGGGAACCTTGGGAAGGATGCAGGCCACTACTTTCAATAAAATATTGAAACCTTTGCTGAACGTAGAGATCGGCGAAGGAAATATCCGTGGAATCAGCTTCAACATGCAAGCGAATGACCGACGTAACTGGGGTGATTTCCGTTTCGATTACGACCATTTGAAGATCAACCTGCTCAACAAACCTGGAGAGGATATGAACAAAACCAAAAAGGGGATTTTATCCTTTGTGGTCAATAATGTCCTGATCAATGATAGTAACCCCGACGCCAATGAAGTTTATCATATTGGAAAAGTCAACTATACCCGTGTTCCGGAACATACCTTCTTCAAAACTTTGTGGCAAAGTCTATTGGAAGGAATTAAGCAATGTGCAGGAATCAGTAAGGAACGGGAGGCGAAACTCCTAGGGGCTGCGGAAAACGTGAAGGAAATAACAGAAGGCTCTAAAAACGTTATCAAAAAAACAGGTAATTTCTTTAAAGGACTGTTCAAGAAGAAAGATAACGAAGATAAAGAAGAAAAAAAGGAGAAGTAATCCTATGTTTGTAGAATGGATTCATTTTTCAGCTTCCTAAAATTTATATTTCGATACCACAATAAGGTAGTGGATCAGGTGCTGTTCTACATCAGCCTGATCTGTACCATCACGATGGTCCTGCACGTAGGCTATATTACGGATCCAGAATTAGCACGTTATACCGAAACGACAGTTGTTTTCATGTATTACGGGCTATTTTTATTTGAGGCCATCCGGACGATTTCCTCCATTCTGGTGGCCCGGAGGATCAATGTTTCCCATTATTCGGGGGTCGTCGTAACAGCCTACTTTTTGCTGATCACCCTCGCGCGTTTTACCGGTGGATTTCTTGAAAACTTCGCAAAAGATGAATGGCTCTACCTGGGGATATTCATTATGTTCATCTCAGAACTGTCCAGAAGCAGCCTCTTTTTTGATAACTTCTATTTCAATCCGACCATATTATTCGTCGTTTCCTTCTTGGGACTGATCGTCTTGGGATCCTTTTTATTGATGCTCCCAAGAACGACCATTGAAGCTCCACTCAGTTTTGTGGATGCTTTTTTCATGGCCACTAGCGCCGTCTGTATTACCGGACTAACCGTAACAGATATATCGACCAATTTCTCCGTCTTTGGGCAATCGGTGATCATGGCATTGATTCAGATCGGTGGTTTAGGGATCATGACCTTTACCGGTTTTTTCGGATATTTCTTTTCCGGCGGTTTTTCCTTCAAGAACCAATTGATGTTCGGGGAGATCTTGGGCGAGGATAAATTGAACTCCGTTATTTCCACCTTATTGACCATTATCTTTATCACTTTCCTCTTTGAATTTATCGGTGGGGTCCTGATCTTTTTCTCCTTGGATCCTAAATTATTCGGTTCCATTGGAGAACAGATTTTCTTCTCCGCGTTCCATGCCATATCTGGATTCTGTAACTCCGGATTTACCATTATCAAAGATGGGGTGACCAATGAAAATTACCGATTCAATTATAATTTCCAATTGGCCGTATCTTCCATGTTCATTCTTGGTAGTTTAGGTTTTGGGACCATCTTCAATTTTTATACCCTGGTAAAGGAAAAAATTACCTCATTTTGGTGTAAGTTTATCCGAAAAGGAAGCTATCGACATAAGCCCATGGTTTTTTCC
This sequence comes from Sphingobacterium sp. 1.A.4, assembly GCF_002734245.1. Taxonomy (NCBI): domain Bacteria; kingdom Pseudomonadati; phylum Bacteroidota; class Sphingobacteriia; order Sphingobacteriales; family Sphingobacteriaceae; genus Sphingobacterium; species Sphingobacterium sp. 1.A.4. The sequence continues at coordinate 153,537 of NZ_PEAZ01000001.1, read as the reverse complement.
TTCAATTCGCGCTTTATTGTCCTGTGCAATATCGTAGTGATCATCCTGGCTACCATTTCCTTTTTCTTTCTGGAGAGAAACCATACCCTGATGGACGACAATTCTACTTACGGGCAATGGGTATCTTCCATATTTATGGCCAATTCTTCCCGATCTGCAGGATTCAACAGTGTGGATCTGAACTTTGTGAATATCCCAACCTTGATCATGATCGTGACCTTGATGTGGATTGGGGTATCTCCAGGCTCTACGGGTGGGGGAGTGAAGGTAACAACTGTGGCCATTTCCCTGATGAATATCGTCGCATTGGCAAAAGGAAAGGAATCCATTGAAATCTACAAAAGAAAAATTGCCTCCGAATCGGTCAATAAGGCATTTGCCATTATCCTGTTATCGATCTTGACCATTTCGTTGAGCTTTATCTTATTGAACTTTTCCGATCCCAACCAGGACATGATGTCCCTGCTTTTTGAATCGGTATCCGCATATACCACTTGTGGGCTTTCATTAGGCATTACGCCTTCCTTGAGTTCCACCAGTAAGATTATCCTGATGGTTACTATGTTTGTTGGTCGTGTCGGGATGTTGACCCTTTTGGTGGCCTTCATCAAGAATACCAAGAACAAAAGTTATATTTATCCAACTGAAAAAATTCTGTTTTAAGCGCTATGAAATATATTGTATTAGGATTAGGACATTTTGGGAGATCCCTGGCGATCCACTTAACGGAGTCGGGACATGAGGTCATCGCGGCTGATATTAACATGAATCTGGTTGAGCAGAACAAAGATAAGATTACCCATACCGTCTGCTTGGATAGTACGGATAAAGAAGCGGTGAGTTCGCTTCCTCTTCGGGATAGCAATGCCGTGATTGTAGCGATCGGTGAAGATGAAGGCGCATCCCTATTGACCATCGCGCTGCTGAAACAGCTCAAAGTAAAGCGGATCATCGGTAGGGTAGTCTCCGACCTGCAGAAAACCGTCTTGGAAGCGATGAACATTGAGGAATACATTATGCCGGAAGAGGAAGCCGCAGAACGATTGGCCATGCGCTTGGACAATATCGATATTGTGGACTCCTTCAAGGTTTCCGAAAAATACAGCATCATCGAAACCAAGGTTCCTGCCAAGTATATCGGCATGACCTTGAAAGAAGCTGACCTGACCAATAAATATAAGGTTATCGTTCTGACTACCGTTCAGGTAGAAACAGAAACCTCTGGGGATGGAGTGACCCGAACCTCCAAAGAAGCATCCGGTATTGCCAAAGCCGATATGGTACTGCGGGAAAATGATCTTCTTGTCCTCTTTGGGGAATTGTCCAATATTAAGAACTTGATTCAAAAAGCATAAATATTAAAATCATTTCTATATTTTTGGGCGTATATCATTAATAACCCTTTATTACAATTCATGAAAAATTGGTTTAAGGAAAATCAGACACATTTGTTTATCATCGGGATTTTCCTCCTTATCGTTGTATTTTACTTTACGCCTGTATGGCAGGGTAAAACCTTGTTGCAGAGTGATGTAATGCAAGCCAGAGGAAGTCAGAAAGAGATTTTTGATTTCAGAGAAAAAGACGGTAATACGCCCTTGTGGACCAACTCCATGTTCGGCGGAATGCCAACCTACCAAATATGGTACGACCATGCCAACAACGTGGCAAGTTATATAGGTCCAGCTTTGCGTAAAGCTTTCCCTCCACCGGCAGATGTGCTTTTATTGTTCTTATTAGGGGGCTATTTCCTGTTTTCGGTATTAAAGATTCGACCTTGGTTGGCCGCCATCGGAGCGGTTGCCCTGGCGTTCTCCTCGTATAATTTTATGTACATTGAGGCTGGGCATATCAATAAAGCCTATGCCATTGCCTATATGGCGCCCATCATCGGAGCGGTGATTCTCTGTTATCGGGGGAGCCGACTCTGGGGACCAGCAATCTTAGCCTTATTCCTTGCCTTAGAGATCCGTTCAAACCATATCCAGATGACTTATTATCTGTTTATTGCCTTACTGGTATTAGTGGGCTTTGAACTGTACTATGCGATTAGAGACAAGAAACTTAAAAACTTTTTGCAGGCAACGTCCATGCAGCTGATCGGGGTATTGGTCGCTGTTCTGGTCAATGCTTCGGTATTATTCCCGACCTACGAATATTCCAAACTGACCATCCGCGGAAAGGCAAATATCACGAAAGTGACAGAGCCAGGCAAAGATGCGCATGGCTTGGATAAGGAATATGCCTATGCTTGGAGCCAGGGTATTGGGGAGACCATTACCTTCTTGATTCCGCACGCTTATGGCGGTAAAACATCGGGCCTATTGGATGAGGAATCCAATGTGGTAAGAACGTTTTCCAAAATGGGCATTCCAGCGGATCAGGCCCTGCAATATGCCAATGGCTTAACACCAACCTATTGGGGTGAAAAGAGTTTTACCCAAGGAACCTGGTATTTTGGTGCGGGAGTTATCTTTCTGTTTATCCTGGGTTTGGTCATCGTAAAGGATCGATTGAAATGGTGGATCCTTGCTGCAACCTTATTGACCATCTTCTTATCCTTCGGACGCCACTTCCCATTGATGTCGGATCTTTTCTTCGATTATATCCCGATGTACAACAAGTTTAGGGCCGTGGAATCGATCTTGGTGATCCCTTCGGTGTTGATTCCTTTATTGGGGATCATGGCGGTTCATGAAATCATCACGAGGGGATCTGAAATCGTGGATCTGGATAAAAAAGTGTTGTACACCGGTGGAGCAGTTGCTGCCATCTGTTTGCTGATTGCTTTGATGCCTAGTTTACTGAATCTGAGAACCTCTACCCATCAGGAATATGTTTCCATGCTTCAAGAACGTACCGGGGATCAGGCTTTGACCACGGAGATTGTCAATGCATTGATCAAGGATCGTTCGGCGATGGCATCTGCGGATGCTTGGCGTTCCTTCTTTATTGTAGCCTTGACATTCGGTTTTGTTTGGGCATTTATTAAGAAGAAAGCGAATGTAGCCATTATGTTGGCCGGAATCGGGCTGATTACTTTGGTAGATCTTTGGTCTTTTGATAAACGCTATTTAAACAATAATTCTTTTGTAGATAAGGATATTTATGAACGTCCGATCCCGGAGCGTGAGGTTGATCAGTTGATCCATATGGATAAAGATCTTTCTTACCGGGTATTGGATCTGACGACCAGTCCTTTCCAAGATGCATCGGCCTCTTATTTCCATAAGAGCTTGGGTGGATACCATGCGGCGAAATTGATGCGTTTCCAAGAGGTTATCGAGAATCTGTTTGATAATGGATTGAACGAGGATGTATTGGATATGATGAATGTTCGCTACTTAATCGGGAAGAATCCAGAGAATGGTTCAGAGAATATTCAGCGTCGTAGCTCGGCATTAGGAAATGCGTGGTTTGTGAACAATGTGAAGTTTGTGAATGGCAGCAATGCGGAGATGGAAGCGATGAAAACCTTCGATCCTAAGAAAGAGGCGATCGTGAATGAAGGCTTAAAGGATTTGTTTGGAACAGCTTCTATTGGTCAGCCGGTAAATTCAGATATCAAATTGGTTTCTTACCACCCTGATACCATGAAATATGAGTATTCTGCGCCTAATCAGGTTTTTGCGGTGTTCTCGGAAGTGTTTTATGATAAAGGTTGGAAAGCTTATGTGGATGGCGAGGAAGTGCCAATTATCCGTACGGATTATCTGTTGCGTGGATTGTCATTACCAGGCGGTAACCATAAAGTGGAATTTGTCTTTGCTCCGAATAGTATGAAGGTTTCTAATGTTATTTCGTTGATCGCTTCTATTATTTTGGTGCTGGGATTTGCTGGGGCGATTTATATATCGCTGAAGCATAGAGGGAAATCACCGCAGGTAAGTAAGGCGCCGCAGGTAGTGAAATAATATTCTCGTCATTGCGAGGAACTCTACCGTCATTGCGAGGAGGTACGACGAAGCAATCTTTCGATTAGTCCAAAGATTGCTTCGTTCCTCGCAATGACGTGTTTTTTTACAAAACCAACTTCAACTGCGGATACGTCACCCTAAAAGTCTTTCGATGATGTGGCGTTATCCCCAGCTCCAAAACCGCCTGCCTATGCTTAATAGTTGGATATCCCTTATTACTCCGCCAATCATATTCCGGAAAATCTCCAGCAATACCCTCCATATACTCATCCCTATACGTTTTTGCCAATATAGAAGCTGCTGCAATTGACAAATACTTCCCATCTCCCTTTACTATACAGCTAAACGGCAACTCCCCATAAGGAATAAACTTATTCCCATCAATAATTAAATACTCCGCCTTCACCTGCAACATATCCAATGCCCTATGCATCGCCAAATACGAAGCCTTATGAATATTAATCCGATCAATCTCTTCCGCCGAAACACTTGCCACCGCAAATGCCAAGGCCTCCTGTTCAATAATCGGCCTTAATTCCATCCTTTTCTTCTCCGAAAGCTTCTTGGAATCGTTCAAAACCGGATTACAATACCCCGCCGGAAAAATAACCGCCGCAGCAAAAACAGGCCCTGCCAAACATCCTCTTCCAGCCTCATCACAGCCCGCCTCCAAAAATTCCTCCTGAAAAAACGACAACAAATCCATGAAACAAAGATAGTAAAGATAGTATTTAGTAGTTAGTATTTAGTATTAAGAGCTCGGCGCCATACGTCTAACTACTAACTACTGAAATGTAATATATGTGATATAAACCGCTATTTACATTAATTTACACTTCTTATTATTTTCTTTGCAGGAGATTCATGATAAGTAAACTTTTTTACTTATACTGTTGTCAATAAGAAGGTTATCAAAGTAAACATGAAAAGAATTACCATTTTTAGTTGTTTAATTTTTGCTTGTTCTAGCTTATTGGCTCAGAAAAAGAAGGAAAATTACCAGATCCTGCCCAGCTTTCCGGTGAAAGTGGATGCACAATTGACAGAGTGGAACGGAAAGTTAAATCTGATCGATGCAGATAGCAGTTGGATGTTTGGGGTCAGCAATGATGCCGAATACATCTATGTGGCGATGCGGATCAAAGATGCGGTATTACAGCAGGATGCGGTTCGCAATGGGATTATCATCAATGTGAATACCGATGGGAAGAAGCGGGATGGTGCGCAGTTGATTTTTCCGGTACCCGACAGTGAGACCCTACGGGCAATGGCCAATGATGAGAATCTTCCGAACATGAATGTACGCGAAGAACTGATCAAGAGAAGTAGAGGTTATGGGGTGAAAGGATTCTCCAGGATTGTGGATGGTCGTTTGTCTTTCGACAATACCTACGGGGTGCAGGCCGTTGCGAAACTGGAAGGTAATGAAATCTTGAGCTATGAATCAAAAATTCCTATCAGTGCATTAGGGTTGAAAGATCCTAAGCAAACGTTGGGTATACAGGTGATGATCAACAATCGTTTTGCCCAGTTGCAGAAGATGTTGAAGAACCAACCTAGCCAGACGGGAAGGTATGGAGGGATGTACGGTCGGCCGGCACCATCCATTAAGAATCCTTACAAGATGAAGACGGATGTTTGGATTGTAGGGAAGCTGAATGAGCAATAAAATTAATTTATGGATAGAATTAGAAAAGCTTTGATGTTGGTTTGCATCTTAGCGCTGAGCATGAATGTTCATGCACAAGCAAATCGAGTGGTCGAGGGTATGCTGCGAGACACGGAATCTAGACCTATTTCTGGGGCTACGGTTTACTTAATGTCAGCTACAGACACCCTTAAAACAAGTTCAACGAATGCGGGTTTCTTTACGTTTACCAACGTAGCTGCAACGAAATTCACCATTCGCGTAAGTAGTTTAGGCTTCCAAGCGGTAGAAAAGGAAGTGGAATTTCCGGAAGGGCAAAAGGAAATCCGCGTACCTAGCTTCGCATTGGCGGTAAATGCCAATCAAATAGAAGAAGTTGTGGTTGCAGGGGTCTTGACCGTACAGGTAAAAGGCGACACCGTAGAGTACAGCACGAAAGACTTAAAATTACGCCAGGGAGCAGTGGCCGAAGACGCTTTGAAACGTCTTCAAGGTGTGGAGGTTGATAAGGATGGTAATGTAACTGCACAAGGGGAGAATGTTACCCGTGTACGCATTAATGGTAAGGATTTCTTTGGTGGTGATGTGAAAACTGCTACGCAGAACCTACCTGCCAATATCATCGAAAAGATCCAGGTGGTAGATGATTTCGGCGATATGGCCAACATCACCGGTAATAAATCGGGTGATTCCGAAAAGGTATTGAACATCCAGATCGATCCGAAATTTAACAAAGGTTTTATGACCACCCTCCGGGCGGGTTATGGTACGGATAATACCTACCAGGCTACCGGTATGTGGATGGGCATGACCGATAAGACCCAAGTGTCGGTTTTAGGAAACCTTAATAACATCAATGCCCCTCTATTTGATTTCAACACTTCCGGTGGAGGTGCCAGAAGAAGAATGGGTGGCGGTGGCCGTCCAGGTGGAGGTATGTTCGGTAACCCAAGTGGTATTACAGATGTAGGTTCCATCGGGGTGAATATCCGTCATGATTTCTCTGAAAAACTAAAAGTATATGGTAACTATTCTTTCGGAAGGGATGATAATAACACTTTTACAAAGAGTTTGATCGAATATACACTTCCTGAATTGAAGCAGGTGGAAAACACCGAAGATAATGGCAATAGAATTACGACCAGTCATCGTATGGAAGCCAATCTAGAATGGAACATTACCGATAGGGATTATATCAAACTTACTCCACAGTTCGGATACAACGATGTGAACAATAACTCCAATACCTTTGCAAGCACTTTTATCTCCGACTTGTTGGATAATGAGCAAACCCAAAAAGTATTGACCAACACCAATGTTCCACGTTATAGCATCAGTGGTTTGTATAACCGTAAATTGAACGATAAAGGGCGTAATCTATTCTTCAATTTCAATTACGATAATTCAGCAACCGAAAACGATTACGACAGAGTATTGGAACGTATGGTGGCTGATCCCGAAAATGCGAATACGCCATTAATTGAAATCTATGAAAAAACCTTGCAGGAAGTGAATAACAAAAGTTGGAATGCAGGTACTACCTTATCCTATACAGAGCCTCTTTCCCAATATGGTAAATTGGAATTGACGTATGACTTTAATAAGAACGCATACAACAATAAAAACTTCCAAGATGCCTTTAATGAAGATGAATCCTCTAATCCTGATGAGGAATTAAATTTCCACTACCTACAGGATTATTCCTTCACTACCCATCGTATCGGAGCAAGTTATATGCACGAGAACGAGAAGGTAAAATATTCATTGGGTGCTTCCGTTCAACCTTCCGTTTTGGAAGGAGATGCCTCCTCGGATGACGCCAGTGCGTTGATCAACCGTAAGAACTTCAATTTCATTCCTATTGCTAGGTTTGAATACAAGTTTTCCCGTCAGAAAAGTTTGAGTCTGAACTATTCCGGTCGTTCCAACGAACCTTCCGTTAATCAGATCTTACCATACCAAGTAAGTAACAACAGAACAAGTACAACGATCGGTAACCCTGATCTGGATCCTGAATTCAGACATCAGACGACCATCCGTTATCGTGGAGGAGATTTCCAAAAAGGAAATACATTCTTTGCGTTCGTTAATGGTAGCTTGACCAAAGACCGCATTACCAACTTCAACAAAAGTTATAATGAGCCAGGTTTAGGTATGATCAGAGAAACCAGGTTCTTGAATGCAGAAGATCCGGTGTATAACATCAGTTCCTTCTACCACTTCGGTAAATCGCTGAAAGAGAAAACCTACAACTTGATGTTGATGGGAGGGGTTACTTACAACAAGAACCTGTCGTATATCTCTAATGAACCTACTGCTGAAGTAGGTGAAAAGAACGTGATCAACAACTACGTATTCATGCAGGGATTAAGTTTTCGCTATACGCCTTCTGAAAACTTGGAGATCAGTCCAGGTGTTCGTTATAACTATAACTTATCGAGAAATCAGTTGCAGACACAGAATAACAACAATGTATCTTCCATCACACCAACATTGAACGGATCGGTAAACATTACCAAATCCACTATTTTTGGTGCCGATTTATCTAAGACCTTCAATAAAGGATATGGACCATTGACCAGTGCAAATCCATTTATCATCAACACCTATATCGAGCAGCGTTTCATGAAAGATGACCGCGCGACCCTACGTCTACAAGCCTATGACTTACTGAATGAACAGACCAACATCTCCAGAACAGTAGCAGAAAACTACTACGCGGATACCCAAACCAACAGGTTGGGCAGATATTTCATGTTGATGTTCACCTTCAAACTTCAGAAATTCTCTGGTTTGCCACCATCAGATGATCGTGGATTCCCAGGGCCAGGCGGTAGAGGGCCTAGGTTCTAATTTAGATCTCTTTAGATATTAGATGATAGATGTCAGAAGATAGAATCTATACGTCTGATAATCGATGTCTGATAAAGGATGTCTGATAATAAAAAGTAGAAAATAGATCACACCATAAAAGCGAGAGGCTTCTGAAAGGGAGCCTCTTTTTATATTCTTTATTTTATCCCATTTTCGTATGATAAGACACACTTTTCTTGATGAATTCGGTCTTAAAGTATGGTTAAACCAAGGTAAAAGCATCAAAATGGGATCAAACCATAGGAATTACATACTTTCACATTACTTTCACCATGGTTTCAGTACGACCCTGCCCAGAGTTAGGTATTCGAATTAACATCATGATTTACATTAGAAGACTATCTAAATAAGGCTATCCAACCCTAGGTCTTAATACTAACTACTAAATACTAACGCTAAAATACTACCTTTGCTTGATGGACCAAAAAATTTTCCAACTTGATAATGGACTGAGGGTGTTGTTGCATCCGGACAGGTCGGCGATTACCCATGCCTGCTTGATTGTCGATGTGGGTTCCAGGCATGAACAGTATGGGAAATTTGGAACAGCCCATTTTATTGAGCATCTCTTGTTCAAGCGGACGGAGAGGCGCAGTACCAATCAGATCCTGAACCGTTTGGAATCTGTCGGAGGCGATCTGAATGCATATACCACCAAAGAGTATACCTGTATACATGCCTCTTTTCTCCATCCTTACCTTGACCGGGCATTGGATCTATTTGAGGATCTAATTTTCCATTCTGTTTTTCCGATGGATGAAATGGAAAAGGAAAAAGGCGTAATCCTGGATGAGATGGCATCTTACCAAGATAGTCCGGAAGATGCGATCATGGATGATTTTGAGGATATGGTGTTTGCAGGATCTGGTTTGGGACATAATATCCTTGGTTTGGAGGATGATCTGAAATCTATTGAACAACAGGATATAAGGCAGTTCATAAATACCCATTATGCCACTTCCAAAATGGTGATCGCCATTTCGGGGAATTATACGGAAAAGAAGCTGTTGGCAATAGCCAACAAGGTTTTTGGACGAGTGGCCATTAACCCTTGGGATCATGCCGCAGAGAGTTTCCAAAAGCCTAAAAAGCAGGAGCTGGCATTGACCAGGCCGATTAATCAGGCCCATTATGTATTGGGTGGACATGGTTATGGGATCTATGATGACCGAAAAACGGGGCTACTGCTGTTGAACAATTTGTTGGGAGGTTATGGCATGGCATCTATCCTCAACCTGAATATCCGGGAGAAATACGGTATTGCGTATACCATCGAATCAAATTACAGTTTGTATTCGGATACCGGACTTTTCAGTATCTATTTTGGTACGGATGAGGAAAAGGTTGAGAAAGCCTTACGATTGGTCCGAAAAGAACTGAACAAACTAAAGGAACAGCCCTTGTCGGAGACCTTTTTACAAAGGGCAAAAAATAAGTTCAAAGGGCAGATCGCTTTGGCCGAAGAGAACCGGATGAACCTGATCATTGCGGAAGCGAAGAATATCCTCGATTATGACCGCGTAGTTACCCTTTCGGAAGTCTTTGAAAAGATCGATAAGGTGAGTACGAAGGAGATCCAGGAAATCGCCAACGATGTTTTTGGCGATGATAACCTTTCTTCCTTATCATTCATTCCAGAAGAATAAGGAATTTTTATATTTGTGATAGAAAAAAGAACCTGATATGAAGACAGCGTATATTTTCCCTGGACAGGGAGCCCAATTCGTAGGAATGGGTAAAGATTTGTATGACTCGAGTGAGGAATCAAAAGCACTTTTCGAACGTGCGAATGAGATCTTGGGTTTCCGTATTACAGACATCATGTTTGCCGGAACAGACGAAGAGCTAAAACAGACCAAGGTTACCCAACCTGCCATATTTTTGCATTCCGTAATTCTATCGAAAGCTTTAGGGGATCAATTTCAGCCTGCGATGGTTGCTGGGCACTCACTAGGAGAGTTTTCTGCCTTGGTAGCTGCTGGAGCATTATCTTTTGAAGATGGTATTCAGTTGGTGTCAAAGCGCGCAAATGCGATGCAGAAAGCCACAGAGCTGGAGCCTGGAACGATGGCTGCCATTTTAGGTTTGGACGATATTATCGTGGAAGAGGTTTGTGCGCAGATTGAAGATGTGGTGGTTGCAGCGAATTATAACTGTCCGGGACAATTGGTGATTTCTGGAACGGTAGCTGGAGTGGATAAAGCTTGTGAGAAATTATTGGAAGCTGGTGCGAAAAGGGCGTTGAAATTGCCGGTTGGTGGTGCGTTTCACTCGCCACTGATGGAAGCTGCAAAGCAAGAATTGCAGGCGGCGATTTTAGATACGGAGATTACTATTCCGGTTTGTCCGATCTATCAGAATTATGATGCGAACCCTTATCAGGATCCGGTGGCTATTAAGGAAAATTTAATTGCGCAGTTGACTGGGGCGGTTAGATGGACCCAAACGGTGGAAACGATGTTGGCAAATGGTGCTGAAGCTTTTGTGGAAGTTGGTCCTGGAGCGGTATTGCAAGGTTTGGTAAAGAAGGTGAATAGACAGATCCCGACCTCGTCTGCGACGGTATAAATAATAAAAAAACAGATCGGAAGGATCTGTTTTTTTATTTAAAAATTATTTTTTCGCCAATGAATGCTGCGAAATTGGTTTTTTAGCAGATTCTATGAGTTCTTTCATCTCAAGTTTTATATAATCTATTTCAGAAGAGGACCCTGTTAACTTATAACGAATGATACCATCTTTATCAACTATAAATTTGGCAGGTATTCCAGTAATACCCAACTTTTCAGCTAATATTTTTCCATTATTAGGATCTTTCTGATCATCATAAACCACTTCGAAAGGATAATTGTTTTTGCTAATAAAGCTTGCCACATTTTCTTTATAATTTTTATCCCTTTCCCAAGTGTTGATGAATAAAAATTTTACATTATTGTCATTGGCATACATTTCTTGTGCTGCTTTCATTGCTGGGAAAGATCTTATACACGGACCACACCAAGTTGCCCAAAAATCTAATACTAGTGTTTTACCTTTTAAACTTTCCAAACTAACTTTCTCGCCCTTAAGGTTTAGTAGTTCAAAATTTGGCATAGTTTGATTTATTGCAAATTGTGAAATATGCTCTTGAATGTATTTAATAACTTCATTATCCAATCTATTGATATAACCTTCAAAACCCTTATCGGAACCATTTAATGAAGTGTAAAGTTCATGCATTTTAGTTTTAAATGCAAAATTGCCCGATTTATAAATCATTTCTAATTGTTGAAGGGCCTCCAATTTTCTTCCTGCATTTTCCAAAGCCTTGAAATAGGTATTGCTGAACCGCGAAGCAAATGTTGGATTTTTTGAAATGGCATTTTCCAATAATGTCATCACTTCTTTATGCTTACCTTGATTACTGTAGATATTTGCTAATTGTGAAACATATCCAGGATATCCTACTGCAGCAAAACCAGCCTTATTATCTTGTTGATCTTTGGGGAGGTTCATAAAATATTCTGCATCTTCAATGGAGGTTTGAATTAATGGAATTGCCGTTAAAGTGTCTCCTTGTTGTAGTAGTGTTGTCGCAACAGGAATAAATCCTTGGGCCCGCCAAAAACGTTCATTTAATTGATTTAGATAAGATAAAGATTTTTCTTTATTGCCTTCTTCAATATATGAATTCGCAATATTTGCAATAAGGTAATCATATGCTATTTTAATTTCACCTGTTTTTGGGATCGGCCATTTTTTTAACAGTTTTTTATAGCTATTTTCTTTGTCTTTCGCAGTTTTCTGTTTATAGAAATCATTAGTAACAAATTCTTGTCTTGCCACAAGACTTTTCGGATATTTTTTTGCAATTACACTTCGTAGAGAATCAGAACTTTCTTCACGTCCTAATTGATATAAGTAATTACTGATTACTTCTAGACGGTTAGCATCCTTGGAGGTTTTTGCCTCTAAACTTAATTCATTCGCAAGTGTGTTTTTTTGAGCTAAGGAGCCATTTTGAACAATTTCATTCATTCTTTTTGTCGCATCATCAATTTTGTTCTGCGCGAACAATGAACTTGTCATAAATAGCAATGCTGCGGTAGTTTTAAATTTCATTTTTTTAATATTTATAGGCTAAATCAATTATTTTTCCAAAGCCAGAGAATGTTTTATCAAGACTCTCAATAGCTCCAGTCTGGTTTATTTTAAAGAAATATACTTTGCCTTCTGAACCGTTCCACGTGGATAAAATAAGACGGGGGATAGAATTGCCATATCCATGTTTTTGGAATTTTATTTTTGTTGCAATTTCATTTGAAGGAAGAGTGTATTCAATAGTATATGTATTTGAGGTTACTTCATAGCGATAGAGTTTTCCATCATTTACATAAAATAGATGCGGAGAAAGGGTGGAGGCAGTTATATCTGATGCCTGAGCAATACCCGGTGAAATTATTTCTTGTTTTCCAACAGTAATTGAAGGATTTGAGGCGTTTCTTAAGGTTCGGAATTGGAGCAGATATCCTTTGCCTCCATCATCCTTCATAATGGCATTGCGGATCTCTGTTATGTTGGAGGAGTCTAGTTTTATTAGATCTAAGCCAACGTTATTCATATCGAAGATGCTACTGTTTTGGTTCGCTTCATCAAATGAATTTAAAGCACTTGTGGTAACTCCATAAAACCGTTTGTTTTTTGTGTCAAACATGATGATGTTATAGGTATCTGTATAACTGTTGCCAGAAATATGTTGAGGGGCCAAAGCATAATCATAACCATTATTTGGAGACCTTAGCTGGGCTCCAAATTTTTTAGCTCCTGGGAAACCTCCGACCATATTAATATGAACATGCCCATCATTTAACAAAACACCAACATTACTACCCGAACTACCTCCCCAAGCAATATATGACGGCTTTATAATATTTGGTGGCGAAAAGAACAGGTATTCATAATCGAATCTTTTTTTCATGGTTGTTCCATCAAGTTCAACGGCATCAGTTTGCCCAACGATATAATATTTTTTACCACTGGGCCCGACATCATCAGTTATTGATGCATTCGAAATAGTAAATGATTTTGGATTTACGATCGGATGATTGCTGTTTCGAAATGAATAAATATCATGGTATACTGTGCCATTATTTAAAATCATCGATAAATCTGCTTTTCCCGATTTATCTTCTAAAAACATCCATCCTTGAGTGAAAATGTCAGATATACTTAACTGGTAAAAATGAAATGAAGAAATACCATTAATGTTGTTTGTAACCTTAAAGGTTAATTTATAAGTTTCCCCAATAGTAAATATATTTGGGTCAATGATGTAATCTAAATTCTTCGTATTAGAAATTTTTGTGCTATCCTGAACATAAGACGCACTTGGAGAATTTAAATAGACAAACCATTCGTAGGATAGATCATCATTATTTCCATTAAGTTGAATTTCAGGGTTTAATTTTAATGAAGATCCTTGTTGAATAAATATAGTTCCCACAATGGATTGATCATTAACCTCAATTTTTGGGACATTTTGGTATTCGTAATTTCCTTTATCTTTTGCGCATCCATACATAGTTAATCCCAATATGAAGGCTATAAACGTGTTTTCAAATTTTATTTTCATATCATTATATTAAGGGATTATCACTCTATTTCCGTTTTCATCCATTAAAGGACCATTCATTTTCTCATATTCATAAATTGCTATCCTAGCCTTGTTGATCATATTGCTTTGGTCTTGTGGGAATAAATAAGGCACGTTCCAAGCTGTATAATTTAACTGTTGGGTTAGAAATAAAATTTTAGTATTGGAATAATCCCCAAACATATTCTGCCATAATGTTTGCCAATTTGTTGGTTTACTCAATAAATCTGTTATCGAAAAACGTAGAGTAACTCGATTGATTTTTGAATTTCCTATTACATCTTCATATCCCACCTCGAAATTTTCATTTTCTGCAATTAATAAATCTGCTCTGACTGTACTATCCTTTAGACCCTCTCTTCTGAAAAAAATAAGTTCAGCTGACCCATTTGAGCTATTCGCGGGAATAAATAGATTATCAATTTTAAAATGATATCCTAATTTTGCCGTGGAACCTTCTTTAACTTTTACTGCAATTTCTCTATCTACGTCCTTAGGAAAGCCGATGATTCTAAAGTTGAGTGCAATAGTATCAGAAGTAACATTGGTAGGGTCAAAAGCAAAGCTTTTTTCGATACTATCTCTAGAAGTTTCAGTAGTATTTTTAAGAAAATATACTTTTGAATCTTCTTGATACATTAAGGGTTTATCTTCACTACAACCAATGAGGAATAGAAGTGAACATAAAAAGCCAAATATATTTGTCCAATTTTTCATTTTTTTGATTTTAATTTAATCCAAATTCGATTTCTTTATTTGGAATCGGGAAAACGTATTTTCCTAAGTTGAACGAGTAGTCCACTGTATTTTGAATGGAAGTGAATTTTTTACGTTTATAATAATACCATAATTGCCCTTCAGCGATAAATTCCTTTCGATATTCTTTAAAGATTTCTGAATCTAGTTGGCTTGAATTGGTAATGTTTGTATTTGTTAATGCAGGGATAAGGCGCGCTGTCCTTACTTTATTGATATATCCCAAGGCTTCCTGAACTGTAGGACTAGCTTCAGCTGCTATATAATACATTTCAGCTAATTTGATCACTGGAATTAATTTTTGGTTCACATTGTTAATGTTTGAACCCACATAATATTTATTGCTGTACACAGTTGATACATTAAATACATTCCACCTGGAGTTGGAGGCTTGAGGTCCTCGGATATCTATAGCATGGCCAGAAACCGATACTTCAAAATAATTGTTCAAATTAGTCTGAGTAGAAAAATAATCTTCACCTTCGGCGGCATTACTTTCAGTCTTGAAATAACGATCAGATACTGTTTTTAAATCTGATTTGTAGACTGAAAAGATATGTTCTGTACTAAAAATAGCATTTGAAGAAGCTAATGTAGGATTTGTAGTATTTGTGTTGCCATTTACGAAATAGAATTTTTCACTAGAAATCACTTCCTTAGAATATTTTAAAGCGTTTTCTTTATCTTCATTATATTGATAAACCCGAGCTAATAAAGCTTTGACTGCCCAATAATTTAATCGGTTCTGTCGGAATGATTGAAACAATTCTAAATTATTTTTCCCAGCATTGTCTTTAATTTGATCTATTTCCTGATCAATGGACAATAATTCTTCAGCAGCTTTTAGATCAATGATAATTTGAGAAATAATTTCTTCAAAGGATAATGATTTAGAAGGATTGACTGAAAATGCTGTCATATAAGGAATGGTAGATTGTTCGATAGGTTGTAATTGTGATTTTACAGGAGCGAACAATCGTAATAAATCAAAGTGGACCATTGCTCTAATTGCCAATGATTCCCCTTTGATCAAATTAAAATTATGCTGTTGAAATAAATGACGATTTGCATCAATATCCTTTAAAATGTAATTTGTTTGGGCAATAATACTATATTGTTCACTCCAAAGGCTGTTAATGGTAGCTTCAACACCAGCGTCGGCATAATTATATCTAGCTAATTGACCATACATATCAACAGTTTGATTCGCTTTGTTTTGGAACAATTGCGCCAAGACATCCAATACGCCATATCCTAAGTTTTTTCCATAGCTATTGTTTTCAGCCATTTTTTGGTAAGTGCCAATTAGTGCATCTATGTATCCTTGTTGCGAGCTGAATTGTTTGTTTTCCGTTGTTTGTGTGCTAGGTTGCACATCCAACCACTTATTACAGGAATTTAGCGTAAAAAATATTATTGATAAAAAGATTAGTCCAATGATGGATTTCTTTCTCATGTTGATTTTTATTATTAATTCCATCTTAATTAAAAACTAGTTGATATTTGAAATGTAAATGATCTGCTGAACGGATAATCTAAGCCACGTTCTCTTCGGATACTTGAAAATCGAAATACATCGTTTGAGAATGCCGTTATCTTCGTATTTCTCATACCCCATTTTTTAGAAATTTCATCATTGAAACGATAAAAGAGGGAGATGCTTTCTAAGGACAGGAGATTGTCATTTTGGACAAACCTTGATGTAGCATAGGTTGGTGTAGTATTTCCATATCCATCGGCATCTATTAGTCCTTTATAGAACGTGTGGTCTCCTTGATTTAACCAGCGTTCTTCTGAAACTCTTCTGTCAACATTATAAAGTCTAACATTTACATTTTCTACTCGGTCGACTAAGGTTTGATTATAAGATTGCCCCCCCATTTTGAACCGAAAAAATGCGTTTAATCCAATTCCATTATACTCAAAGTTTGTCCCAAAGGTACCCTCTAGATCTGAACGAGTATCACCCACAATAATTTGATCTAATGGATTGTATGTATTTGTTAATCGGCCATCCTTAGTTAGGAAGATTTCATAACCCGTAGCAGGATCAATTCCCAAAGATGGTACTGCCCAGATAGCCGTGGTGGATTGACCTTCAGCAAATCGAGTAATTGGTAAAGTAGATAATTGTTCATCTGCCGCTTTATTCAGAGCAGATATGGTGTTTGATACGCGTTCGATTTTATTTTTAACCGAGAATAGGTTCAAGAAAATAGACCAATTGTTCCGATTGTTAGGATTTGAAATAATATTAAATTTCGAATATAGTTCCCAGCCATTTGATTTTAAGTCGCCCATATTTTCCTTAAAATCGATAAACCCAGATGAAGGAGCTGTTGAAATAGAAGCAATTGACCCTTGGGTTTTCTCAATGTAATAATTCGCCGATAGATCAAGCCTGTTAAATAAGGTAATATCTACTCCTAAATTGTTCTTTTGAGTTTTCTGCCAAGCTAAATTTGGATTTCCGTATCCGAGTAAATAAGTGCCGATCATGCCACGATATTCCGTGGCTGTAAAATATCGTGATGTCGTAAGTCCGTAAAATGAATCAAAATTCTGTGATCCAGTGTATCCAAACGAATAACGGATTTTAAGTCTATTAATTCCTTCAATATCCTTTATTAGATTTTCATTATGTAAATTCCAACCTGCCCCAGCTGACCAAAATGGAGCGAACCGGTTGTTGGAACCAAATTGTGATGAGCCATCAACCCTATATGAAAAATCTAATAAATATCGATTGTTATGAGCAAAGGATATATTTGAAAACAGGCCAGCGAGTCGCTTTATGTTTTCAGTTCCGATAGGTTTACTGCCAAGGTCGAACTGAAGCCCTTGAGTTATGTCATCCATACTTGCATTTGGAAATCCAACAACCAAAAACCTTTGTGTATTGTTATCCTCCTGGGATATATTTGCTCCAAGGGTTGCGAATATGAGGTTTTTACCAAACGTTTTACTTAAGTTGGCTGAAAATATCCCCTCGTAACGCTGATTTTTTCCGTAACCTTTATTGTATGACCCCTTTTCAAATGTGGGTGTGTTAGCAAATGTTGAATGTTGTGCAGGTAAGAATTTATCGGATTCATCTGCTTGGAACAGGTAAGCAAATGTTCCGCGTAATTTTAGCCAGGAATAAGCTTGCCATTCCAAGGCAAAATTATTGATAATACTATGGTACTTCGTTTGATCCAAGATATTGAGACTGGCATCATATAATGGATTAGTCGGTCTTCCAACATAACCCGTTAGGTTATTGTAAGTATCAAAATTTGTTAGCCTTGCACCGGTATCTTCGTTATAAATTTCCTCGAGATATAACTTATATGAACCATCCGAATTAAACGGAGTCCAATATGGATTTAATTGGGTATACTGTTTAAAAGACCCAAAAGGTGAATTATTCCCTAAATTACTTACCAGTGTAAGATCGTTCTTGAACATTAGATTCTTAAAACGATAGGATAGAAAAGTATTACCAGTCATAGTCTGACGGTTAGAACCTTTCATAACTCCAGAGTTGTTATAATAATTTAAGTTGATTCCATATTGAATTTCGTCTTTCCCTCCTTCGA
Organism: Sphingobacterium sp. 1.A.4; assembly: GCF_002734245.1. Classification (NCBI taxonomy): domain Bacteria; kingdom Pseudomonadati; phylum Bacteroidota; class Sphingobacteriia; order Sphingobacteriales; family Sphingobacteriaceae; genus Sphingobacterium; species Sphingobacterium sp. 1.A.4. Next base: position 135,129 of record NZ_PEAZ01000001.1, on the reverse strand, counting down.
CATAAATATTGTGTTTTTGTCCAATCCCTGTACGGATTGGTTGTGCTAGCCAATCTGTGTTTACTCCTGAAGTAACAGCCCTTAATCTCTCATTGTATATGGTTTTCAGTTGTTGATCGACTGAATTCCAGGAATAGTCATATACACCAATCTGCTTTTCAATGGCTAATTTTTCAGAAGAATTTAACACATCGTAATCTAAGATGTCAGGGGATTCAATGGTGGCATTTCCAGTATAGGTTAAATTTAGTTTCCCTGCTTTAGGTCGTATAGTTTCTATTACTACAACTCCATTCGCTGCTCTAGATCCGTAGATAGATGTCGCAGTAGCGTCCTTCAATAAGTCGATGCTTTTTATTCGTGTCAAATCCAGATCATTGATTCGTGCTAAAGAGACCTCAAAACCATCTAAAATAAATAGGGGAGTATTTGGATTGTTTGAATAATTAAATGGATTATTGGTGGAAGTGTTTGGATCTATTAGACTATTTCCTCCTCTTAGAGTTACCTCGGGTAGAGCATTAGGATTAGCTCCTAAATTTATGTTTTCCGGCATTTGAAAAGAGGGATCTAAAGATCGCAAAGCAGTTAATACATTGTCGCTGGAAACATTTTGTAATTGTTCTTGGGTGAAAGATCTTGCTGCCCCAGTATACATTTCCTTAGGTCTTTCAAATAAACCAGTAATTACCACATCTTCTATTTCTTGGGCTTTTGCAGGTTTCAACTGAATGGTTAATTCTGACCTTCCATCAAGTTCAACATCTTGGGTTTCAAATCCAATCATAGATAGGCTTATTGTTACCTGACTATGAGGTAAAATAAGACTCCAATGTCCATTTTGATCTGTTGCTGTGTTTAGTTTGAAGTTTGAAGAGTTAGTTTTTAGATTTTTTACCTGAACAGTAACCCCGGCAATGGGTTTATTTTGTTCATTAACAACTATTCCAGAAACCGTTTTTTGATAAACTTCAGAACTTTTGTTTAACTTTTCCGTTGGTTTATCTCCTACAAATAAAATAATGTTATTTCCTCGCTGTACATAAGTTAATGGCGTATTTTTCAGCACCATGTTCAAAACTTCAGCCATTATTTCATTGGATAAATCAATTGAAATTTCATTATACTGGGCAACAATATCACTAGGATAAAAAAAGCTAAACCCAGATTGTTTTTGTAAATCGGATAATATTTGTTTTAAAGTTGCCTGTTTAAAACTTATTTCGACTTTAGTAGTATTGACATTTTGTCCAAAACTATTTGGTGTCGCAAATAGGTTTAAGGTTATTGTGGACAACATTGCACAAACTAATTTTATTTTCATAAGAAAACGGAAGTTAGACTGTTTATGCAAGGTGGTAAGGAGATGTAATTTACCCCTTGCAAAAAACCGTAGTTTTTGCATTATTTGTAATGGGATTAAGTGTAAACAATTGATTTAATTCTCCGGACTCCCCATTATGCTTCCTAGGGCTTGGGGGGTCTTGTTTTTTGGATTAAGTAGAATCTGAGTTTAGTTTCATGTTTTTTGGTTTTAATGGTTGTTATTAGTTAAGGTTTTTGTTTTCTTTAATCTGATATGTCTTGTTTTCCAATTTTATAAAGGTTGTATTGGTAGTTACGCATAAATTAGTAAGTACATCCTCCAATTTTTCTGTTCCTTTATATACTCCGGAAATTTTCAAGTTGGCTAATTTGGGATCCATTAATTCTATATTAACTTGGTAACGTCGTTCCAGCTTTTTAGTTAAATCCGAAAAAGTTAAAGCTTCAAAATTCATGTCTTCTTCCATCCATGCCATTTCATTTTTGGAAACTTCATTTAGAATTTTTATATCCTCATCCACCCGTTGGTTTTCTGGGATGATTAACTTTTGTTTTGCTTGGAGTATTCCTAACGTTTTATTTTCTTTTTCAACCCGTACTTTGCCATGGTCAACTATAACTTCAATGGTTTTACCGTTTGGGTTAGCAAGAATTGAAAAAGCAGTTCCAAGTACAGTAGTTTTAATATTCGCTGAATTTATAATGAAGGGTTTTATTTTATTTGGTGTCACATCAAAATATGCTTCACCTATTAGTTCAACCTCTCTATCTTCAATTCCAAATTCTTTTGATAATAAAATTTCACTTCCGGGTCTTAGAATTACAATACTACTATCTGGTAATATGATATGTCTATTTTCAACTTGATTTATTGGAGTTTTAGCTAGTTGCTGAAAATCTTTCTGTTTGATTTGAAGAAATATCAAAAATGATGAAACCAACAAAATGGCAGCTGCTGCAGAATAAGATATCCATTTGCGATATTTTAGTTTTGCATGCTTATTAACTGTTTCTTCCCAAATGGCAGATTTTATTTTATTTTCAAAGGATTGAAAGCTTTGGTCTTCTAAATCCCATACGATATCATCCTCCAATTGGGATTTATACCAAATCTCTAGACTCTTTTTCTCTTCCAGAGATGCTTTTCCAGAGAGGTATTTCTCAATCAGAATTTTGATTTGTTTTTCATCCATAATTTTTGGGCTTCATATATATGTACCTTCTCGAAAGACATAACCCTATATGGAATTAAAAAAAATAGAAGTGAAATTAAAATAGTAATAAGAATACCAAGCTTAGGCCTACCTTATGGAGGTTTATACGAAGGATTTTTATGGCTCTGGTAATATGTGCTTCGACAGTTTTTACGCTAATATTTAAATTGTCAGAGATTTCTTGATTGGTTAAATAGGTTTCTCGACTTAATTTGAATATGATTCGACATTTTTCTGGAAGTTTTTCTATTACCCCATCTAAATAGTCTTTGAGGAAACGCGCTTCAATTTTGTCGTCTTCAAGATATGAATCTGCTTGTTGCAAACCTTGCTCAATCTCGTTGAGTCTTTTGTTTTTATATATTACTTTAAATGTGCTGTATTTTACTGCAGTTGCCAAGTATCCTTCAATTGAATCGATTTCAATTTCTTTTCGGTTATTCCAAATAGAAATAAAAACTTCTTGAACTACTTCTTGGGCTTGTTCTTTATCCTTTAAAATATGATAGGAAATAGCAAGCAGTTTTTTCCAATATTTATTATAAATTTCTGTAAACGCCTTCTCCGAGCCGGATTTTAAGGCGGTTATAAGTTTCCTATTTTCACTTAGCTTTTTCACAGAAATAGATTTAATCAGATTTTCAAATCTCATAAAAAAATGAATAATTCCAAAATCTGTCTTTTTTGTAGGAGATTACAATATAGGGAAATGTCAGAATTAAAGCAAAAAAGCAGATTCATTTGAATCTGCTTTTTTGCTTTAATTATCGGCTGATAATATTTTTAGACTTTTATCCTTTTACAGCCCGAAAGCCTTTTTCACCTTATCCACATAATCCAATTTCTCCCAGGTAAACAAATCGACTTCTAACGTCTTTATCTCCCCGTTCGAATTTTCAAATGTCTTAGTCACTGTTTTTGGGGTTCTACCCATATGGCCATAAGCAGCAGTTTCCGCATAGATCGGTTTTCTAAGTCCTAATCTAGTTTCAATCCCATAAGGCGTCATATCAAACAAATCTGTAATAATCTGAGCGATTTCACCATCGGTTTTATTCACTTTCGAAGTACCATAGGTATTTACATAGATACCCATCGGATCCTTCACACCGATCGCATAAGAAATCTGTACCAATAACTCATCAGCAACACCAGCTGCTACTAAGTTCTTGGCAATATGTCTTGTTGCATACGCTGCAGAACGGTCCACTTTGGATGGATCCTTTCCGGAGAAAGCTCCACCACCATGTGCACCCTTACCACCATACGTATCCACAATGATCTTTCTTCCCGTTAAACCGGTATCTCCATGAGGTCCACCGATCACGAATTTTCCCGTTGGGTTGATGTGGTATTTGATCTCCCCATTGAACAATGCCTGTAATTCAGGTTTCAATTGTGCCTTCACACGAGGGATCAGAATATTAACGATATCCGATTTGATTTTCTCCTGCATTTCCTTTTCTTCCGCAAAATCATCATGCTGGGTAGAAATAACGATGGTATCAATACGCACAGGTTTGTGGTTGTCATCGTATTCCAAGGTCACCTGCGATTTCGCATCAGGACGTAGGTAAGGAATGCTATCATTCTCACGGCGTAGAGCCGCTAATTCGTATAATAAACGGTGGGAGATATCCAATGCCAAAGGCATGTAGTTCTCGGTTTCATTGTTCGCATACCCGAACATGATCCCTTGGTCACCCGCTCCCTGTTCTTGCCTGGTCACGCGGTCAACCCCTTGGTTGATGTCTGCCGACTGCTCATGGATGGCCGAAAGCACACCACATGAATTGGCTTCGAACATATACTCGGACTTGGTATATCCGATCTTTTCGATCACCTGACGGGTTATCTTTTGAACGTCTAAATAGATTTTTGATTTTACTTCGCCAGCCAACACGACCTGTCCGGTGGTTACTAGGGTTTCGATTGCTACGCGTGCATCTTCGTCCCAGGCTAGGAAATTATCGATCAATGCATCCGAAATTTGATCTGCAACTTTATCTGGATGTCCTTCTGAAACAGATTCGGAGGTAAATAAGTATGCCATAAGTGTTTTTTTTACGGTGGCAACAAAGCTACGATAAGTTGCATTATTTAAAAAGTATTTCAACCAAATTATTATCTTTAGCGGAATTATCAGATTGAGATGGCAAAGAAACGCATACTGTTTATAGTCAATCCCATATCCGGGGGGAAGAAGAAAACGGCATTTAATAAACAGGTATTGGAGGTGTTGGATTTAAGCCGATTTGAACCTACCTTTAAATTAACAAATCATGTAAACCATGGCTATGAGCTGGCCAAAGAAGCCATCGAAGAAAAATACGATGCGGTAGTCGCTGTGGGGGGCGACGGTACGATCAATGAGATCGGTTCGGCTTTGGTAGGCTCGGAAATTCCACTGGGCATTGTCCCCGAAGGCTCTGGAAATGGACTCGCCTTATATTTAGGGATCCCCATGAACGAATCGGCCGCTTTGCGCCGAATCAACCGTTTCGAATTCCTGGCCGTGGATTGTGCCAAGGCCGAAGACCGGAATTTCTTCAATATCGCCGGCATCGGTTTTGACGCCTCGGTTAGCGATAAATTTGCGGGCGAAACCTTTCGTGGACCTGTAGGTTACTTACGTACGGTCATCAATCTATTGAGTAAATATAAACCCAAGAAATATAAATTACTGATCGATGGGGAGGAATACGAGCGGGAAGCCTTTATGATTTCGGTCGCCAATTCGCCCCAATATGGCAATAATGCCTACATCGCGCCGAACGCTTCGATCACTGATGGGGTGTTGGATGTATGTATTGTGCATAAATTTCCGTTATATACTTTACCCTTGATGATTTTCCACCTCTTTAATAAGACAGCCGACCAGTCGGAATATGTGGAGATCATACCTGGCAAAAAGATTTGTATTGAACAGGAAGGTAAAGCTCCGGTCCACTTGGATGGGGAACCGATGGATCTCGGCCAGCAGATCCATATCGAAGTATTACCAAAAGCATTAAATATTATTTGTTAATTATGGCAAAACAGAAGAAGCAACGCTTTGAAGGGATCGTATATTCTACGGATTCCGACTATTCCTATCAGGAATTTGATTCCGATGAGGGGCAGGATACGCTACCCAAGGAGAAGCAGAAGCTAAAAGTGGGTAGGGATAAGAAGGCCAGGAAGGGAAAAACCGTTACATTGGTGACGGGATTTATCGGCAAACAGGATGATTTAGAATCACTTTCCAAGCTCTTGAAGCAAAAATGTGGGGTAGGTGGAAGCGCGAAAGACGGCGAAATTCTGATACAAGGGGATTTTAAAGAAAAAATAATCCAGTATTTGGAATCCGAAGGTTATTCGGTGAAAGGCTTTGGCGGTTAAATGGTATTTATCGCCCTAACCTATTAAAAAACAAACAAATACTTGGTTTAAATGGTTTAAAATGGGTTGCTGTGGCAACGTTTAATGTGAGTGAATGCTCACTTAATTTTAACATTTAACGATTTGATAATTTGCATATCAGAAAAAAAATGGTTTTCATTGTAAAAAAAACAGTAATGTTAGACCGTTATGTACATAAAGTGATGAAGCATTGATTGGAAACTGCTGTAGCATATCAATGAGGACATAGACAGGCTTTAAATGCACTCTTATTATATTTTCAAATTAATTTTGTTTTTAACAGAAAATGCTATATTTGTTTTGAATTTATGTAAAATAACGCGATTTAGCTTGCATAAAATTGAATTTAACTTAATAATTAAACAACAGTAAAAAATCTAAAAATTAGTAAAAAAATGGCAAACGCACCAAAAACTACTACAGCCCCAGCTAAACAAGACAGTGGCACCGCGGGTAATTTATTTGCGAGTTTAGCAATTATCATTTGTTTGGTGATTGGTTACTTGGTTTACGAATTTGTAATGGGTGATCCAGCAAACTTTATCGACGGAAATCGCGAGAATCAACCAGTACCGGGTAACTATATGGGTATGGTTTATCATGCAGGTTACATCGTACCAGTTCTATTGGGATTATTCTTAATGGTATTCGTATTCTCTATCGAGCGTTTTATCGTTATTGGTAAAGCATCAGGTACAGGAAACGTAGGTAACTTCGTGAGAAAAGTACAAGGTTTGTTGAGAACAGGTAACATTGATTCAGCTATCCAAGAGTGTGATAAGCAAAAAGGATCTGTAGCAAACGTTATCAAAGCGGGTTTATTAAAATATAAAGATGTTGAAGCTAACCCAGGCTTAGATACTGAAAAATCGGTATTGGCTATCCAAAAAGAAATCGAAGAGGCTACAACATTAGAAATGCCGATGTTAGAGAAAAACTTAACGGTAATTGCAACGTTGGTTTCTATCGGTACATTAACAGGTCTATTAGGAACGGTAACAGGTATGATCAAGGCCTTCTCGGCATTGGCAACTGGTGGTGCTCCTGACCAAGCAAAATTAGCGAATGGTATCTCTGAGGCCTTGATCAACACGGCTACAGGTATCGCTACATCTACCGTAGCAATTATCATGTACAACATCTTAACTTCTAAGATCGATACATTAACATATTCTATTGACGAGGCTGGTTTCTCAATCGTACAAACATACGCTGCAAACCACAAATAAGAAGATCCTGAAAAAAAGTTGAAAATAATTTATGCATTCTTCAACTTTTCAGCATCATCCTTATGAAAGCAATAGAGTGTTAATTTAAAGAAGTAAAGAAATGGGAAAAGCAAAAGTAAAAAGAGCCGGTACCTCCATCGACATGACGGCGATGTGTGACGTATCGTTCCTGCTTCTAACATTCTTCGTATTGACGGCAACAGCACGTCAACCAGAAACGATGCCCGTAGACACTCCTGCCTCTACTACACTAGAGAAACTACCAGACGATAACCTGGCAGTGATCTCAGTGAACCACGGAGGAAAGGTGTTCTTAGGAATCAAGAATCCTAACGTTAGGAAACTGACTCTTGAGAAGATGTCTGCAAAATACAGCATCCCATTCTCGGCCGAAGATTACGAGAAGTTCAAATTGATGGACGACTTCGGTGTCCCAATGAAGGAATTGCGTGGTTTGTTGTCTTTGGAAAAAGACAAGCGTAAAGAGGATGTTCAAAAAGGTATTCCTGTAGATAGTACAGAGACCAATTCGAACGAGCTTTACCACTGGGTACAGCAAGCCCGTATCGCAACGGTGGAATTCAATCGTGAGCGCGCAGAAAAAGAGAAGAATTTCGTTGATCCAGGTCAATTGAAAGTCGCTATCAAAGCAGATGCAACCGAGAAATATTCCGTAATGAATTTGATCATTGAAACCTTGCGTAACCAAAAACAGAACAGATTCAGTTTTGTTACCGGATTACGTACGGAGAAATAATAGAATAAAATGGCAGAATTAAATCAAGACTCCGGAGGCGGTAAAAAAGGCGGGAAAGTCAGGTCGAAGAAAAACGGTGGTAAGGTAGATTTAACCGCGATGGTGGATTTAGCCTTCTTACTGATCACCTTCTTCATGTTGACAACGTCTTTAAGTAAGCCGCAAGCGATGGACATTGCCTTCCCTGATAAGAACAAAGATTTATCGGAGCAAAATCCAGAATTGGAAATTGCAGACAACCGTTCGATCACCTTATTATTAGGTTCAGACAATAAAATCGTTTGGTATTACGGCCAGTTGGCTAATCCGATCACTCCACCAACAGTAGTTGATTTCTCCAAGGAAGGTATCCGCAAAGTGCTTATCCAAATGAAAGCACAGGTTCCTCAAGCTACAGGCGGTAAAGACTTAATCGTCGTTATCCGTCCAAGTGATGAGTCGGTACACCTGAATACGGTAGATATATTAGACGAAATGAAAATCGTAGATATTAAACGTTACATGATTTCCAAGATCAAACCTGAAGAAGTACAGGTGTTGAAAGATAATGGAGCATACAACGTAAAATAATTACGGTAAAAATTTAAAGATATGATAGGTTCAAAATTAGATTTATTTAAGAAAGAATGGCTTGATGTCGTTTTCGAGAATAGAAATAAAGAATATGGAGCTTATGCCTTACGTAAGTTCGCGCCCAAAGCCACCAATATTGCTTTATTCTCCGTATCGGCAGTTGTTCTTTTCTTTGTAGCTGTGAAAGCCTTCGACCTGAACATCTTTCCTGAGAAGGAAGTGGTTCAAGAAGTTGATCTAGGCCCAGTTACCCTAGAGGATTTGGTACCTCCACCTGAGCCGGAAGAAGAAGAGCCTCTTCCACAAGAAGAGACACCTCCTCAACGTATACAACAAGATCCTCCAGCAGAAGATTTGATCCGTTTCCCAGAACCTAAGGTAGTGGATTCGAGACAAGTAAAAGAGGAAGTTGTTACCCAAGAAGAGATCAAGGAGAAAAACGCTACACCAGCAAGGTTGACCCTAAAAGGTACACCAGGTGGTACAGCAGTTCCTCCGGGAGAATTCGGAAGTAAAAAAGTGGATGGTGCTATCACAGGTTCCCTTAAAGGTTCACCTGATGGAGACCCGAACAAAGTTTATGACTTTGAGTCGGTAGAGGTTCCAGCAGAATACCCAGGTGGTATCAACGCTTTCCGTTCATTTGTTCAGAATGCATTGGTTTACCCTCCAGCAGCAATTGAGGCTGGTGTAAAAGGAACTGTTCAGTTATCTTTCGTTATCGATAGAAACGGAAAGGTGACAGACATCAAAATTGACAAAGATTTGTCTCATGGTATCGGGCAAGCAGCAGTTGCTGCATTGAAGAAATCCAAGAGCTGGAACCCTGCCGTTCAGAACGGTAGGAAGGTACCTGTGAAGTTCTCCTTGCCAATCCGTCTTGACTTGTCTCAACAATAAGATACATATGTCGGATAATCCAACAAGAAATTCTTTTAGACGGAAATCGCCCACACAGCGATTTCTGTCTATTTTAGGGCTTGCCATGTTCCTGTTCTATTTCGTGTTGGGGCTATTGATCATCTTTTGGAAAGGCTTTCCCATCGAAATCAACCCCGCCTTCAAGAACATCTTTGGCGTGCTATTAATTGTATATTCCTTTATGCGCTTCGCCCGTCTGTGGCAAAATAATTTTAGGGATTAAATTAATCCTTAGCGCATATTTATATTCTAAATAAATATGAAGCGTAAGTTTTTAAGTTCTTTGCTTATTATAGGTTTATTGACCTTTGGCATTTCTTGTTCCAATTCGAAAACTGCGGATAAAATAGAAGTAGCCCAAGGTACAGGTGAACCCAATGCCAGCACGGATAAAAATGATATCCTAACGGGGGAAATGACGGTCATCGTGGACGAAGCGGCCACTTCCATTCTGAATGAACAGTTGGAAGTATTTCGCTCTTCCTATGTGAACACGAAGATTCAGGTCATTGCTAAACCGGAACGGGAAGCGATCAACAGCCTGATTCAAGGTGAAGGTTCTATGGCAATTTTGGCCAGGGAACTGACAGAGCGGGAGAGCGCCGGGTTTGGAAATCGACAAATTACACCTAGAATCTTCCCAATATGGAATGATGGTGTGGTTTTTGTAAATAATATTTCATCCCCGGATACTTCGATCAACGTGCAGACGTTATCTTCATTGATGAAAGGTGATGCCTCCGGGAAAACCTTGTTGTTGGATAATATAAATTCCAGCATGGTTCGAAAAGTGAAGGAATACAGTAAAGTGGATCAAATTTCCGCTAAATCTGTTCAGGCGATGAAAACGTCTACCGAAGTTCTTAAACAAATTGAATCAAACGTTAATGCGATAGGTATAGTCTCCTATTCCCAGTATTTGGATTATAGAAGGCAATTTGGAGAAGAAAATAAAATTCGTATCTTAAGCCTTCAAAATACGGGCAGTGATGGCAAGACGGTATTTACCAAGCCTTCACAAACTACCTTCGCAACGGAGGAATACCCCTTGAAAACGACGTTTTACGTATTGAATTATCAACCGAACATGGGTTTGGGAATTGGTTTTTCAGCCTTCCTTACGGGCGACCGTGGGCAAAGGGTGGTGCTGAAATCAGGACTGTTGCCAGTTACCATGCCAGGTAGAGAAATATTAATTAGAGATAACATAAATTAGTTTATAACAAAGAGTAAATAATAGATTATGACAAACAGCAAATTATTTTTAAGTCTTTTGTTAGCGGGAGCAGTAGGAACTGCAAGTGCACAAAGTTTAAAGGATGCTAAGGCTGCCATGGAAGTTGAACAATATGGTAAAGCAAAGACCATGTTACAGCAATTGGTAACCAAAAAAGCAAAAGATGGAGAAAACTATTTTTATTTAGGACAAATCCACCTGATCAACGAGAAGGTAGACTCTGCAGCTGTCGTTTTCCAACAAGGTCTAACAGCTGATCCGAAAGAGAAGTTGAACAATGTTGGTTTGGGTACAGTTGATTTGGAAAAAGGTAATGTTGCCGCTGCTGAGCAGAAATTTGCAGAAGCTAGCAACAACATCGGTAAAAAAGAGTATTTAAATCTTTATTATATCGGTAGAGCGTATATCGATGCGCCAAAACCAGACTATAAAAAAGCGATTGAATACTTAACCAGAGCGAAAGAAATGAATGCTAAAGATCCATTGATCTCCGTAGCATTAGGTGACGCTTATGCTGGTCTTCGTGAAAACAGCCCTGCATATGTAGCTTACCGTGACGCTTTGGCGATCAATGATAAGTTATTGGCACCAAAGATCGGTCAAGCGATCATCAGTAGAAGAGCGCAGGCTTATGATCAAGTTTTGGAAGATTTGAATTTGTTAACAACAGAACATCCTGACTATGGTCCGATCTACCGTGAGATTGCAGAAACGTATTACCAATCATCTCGTAAAGCACCAGATGAGCAATACCGTGAGATCAACTTAAAAGCGTTGGAAGCTTATAAAAAGTATTTGACCTTAACAGGAGATAACTCCGTAGATGCTAAACTTCGTTATGCGGATTTCTTGGTATTCTCGGGTAACTACGATGAGTTGAAAACCGTTTCTCAAGAGTTGGCTGTGATCCCTGATGTAGATCCTAAAGTATTCCGTTATTTGGGTTACTTGGCTTTCACACAGGACAAAGATTACGCAAAAGCGAATGAGAACATGACGCAGTTGATGTCAAAAGTAGACACTAGCCGTTTGATCGGACGTGACTTCTTGATCGCTGGTATGTCAGCGGTATTAGCTGGAGACAAAGCAAAAGGATTGGAGTATCTGAATACAGCCATTTCGAAAGAAGGAGAAGATGATGACTTTGATGCAGAGATTGCAGAAACTGCTTTCTTGAAATACCAAGAAGGTGAGATCGAAGCAGCGAAGGAATTATTCAAAATCCCTGCGGCTAATCCAAAATCAGCATTCTATGCAGATGCTAACTACTATTTAGGACAAGCAGCTTATGGTGTAGGTTCGAAATTAGTAGCGGCACCAGAAGGTGTTGAATTGACTCCTGAGCAAGCGGCTGCAAAATACAACGAGGCAAAACCTCATTTGGAAGAAGCAGTAAGAGCATTAGGAATTGCAGCGCAAGCTACAGAGCAACGTGCTAAAGACATGTACCTGATCCCATCTTTGTACTACAAAGGTTTGTCGGAAATGGCATTGGATAACATGTTAGGTAATCCTGAAGCAGCTAAAGGTATTTTCGTAGATTCATTCACGAAATTATTGGATGCGATCAAAGCTTCTACCAAAGAAGATCCTAACAACAACGTATATGCAGCTGATGCGCATACTTACCTAGGATATTACGCATATATCAAAGGTGATAATGCAAAAGCGAAAGAGCATTTCAATCAAACAATTGCGTTAAGACCAGAAGATGCATTTGCAAAACAAATGCTAGAGAGTCTGTAATTTATAATGATTCAAAATAACAAAAAGGGGGCTGTTACAGATAACAGTCCCTTTTTTTGTTGACTTAATTTGCTATTTTTGTTATTCTACTAAATAGGGGTAAACTATAGATATGAATGAATTAGCTAGCCAAAGCGCACCTGTAGACTATATTCCAATTTTGATACAATTAGCTGTTGCTGTTGGGTTTGGTGTGACGACTATTATCGGCACCCATTTAATTGGTCCGAAGGTACGGACGGAGAATAAACTTGGCGCTTTTGAGTCGGGAGTGGAAGTGGTCGGAAATGCCAGACAGCCATTCTCTATCAAGTATTTTCTGGTTGCGATCCTTTTCGTGATTTTCGATATCGAGGTTATCTTCATGTATCCTTGGGCCGTTAATTTCCGTGAATTTGGGTGGCAGGGTCTAATCGAGATGTTCGTGTTTATGGGACTCTTGTTGTTAGGCTTTATTTACATTATTAAAAAGAAAGCATTGGATTGGGATTAACCTGAGCAGGTTAATCTTTTCCATTTAAAGGGAGACGAATAAAATGAGCAATATTACCTTAGCGGATAAGCCTCCAGGTGTAGAAGGGGCGGGATTTTTTGCAACGACTTTGGATAAGGCGATCGGATTGGCGCGTGCCAATTCCTTATGGCCTTTGCCGTTTGCAACATCCTGTTGTGGGATTGAATTTATGGCGACAATGGGATCGACTTATGACCTGGCACGTTTTGGTGCGGAGCGTCCGAGTTTTTCCCCACGCCAGGCAGATATGTTATTGGTGATGGGGACCATTGCCAAAAAGATGGCTCCGGTATTGAAGCAGGTGTATACCCAGATGGCAGAGCCACGTTGGGTAATTGCTGTTGGTGCCTGCGCTTCCAGCGGAGGTATTTTCGATACCTATTCGGTATTACAGGGGATCGATGAGATCATTCCGGTGGACGTTTATGTTCCTGGTTGTCCACCACGCCCAGAAGCTATCCTGGATGGCGTGTTGAGACTGCAGGATATCGTGAAGAACGAATCCCTCAACCGTAGAAATACCCCGGAGTACAAAGCATTATTAGAAAAATACGGAATCGCAACAGACAATGGATAAGTTGACCAATCAACTCGTTATATCAAAGTTACAGGCCGCTTTTGGCGACAAAGTGTACAACTTCAGCGAACCTAAAGGTTTGTTGACCCTTGAAACAGATCGAGAGACAATTATTGATCTGCTGATGATGATCAAGGAAGATGAATTTATGCAGTTTATTTACCTGACGGATATCACGGCGGTCCATTATCCTGAATTGGAAAAGGAATATGCAGTGGTATACCATGTGCATAGTCTGATCCATAACGTTAGGATCCGTATCAAGGTATTTATCACCGCAGCAGACCCTCGCATTCCTACAGCCTCCTTCCTTTGGAACGGAGCCAACTGGATGGAACGGGAGACCTACGATTTCTTCGGGATACAGTTTGAAGGGCATCCTGATCTGCGCAGAATCCTGAACATGGACGACCTTGGCGTATTTCCGATGCGCAAGGAATATCCATTGGAGGATCCGAACCGAGTTGATAAAAAGGATTTTTATTTTGGCCGTTAAGGGAGCAAGAAAATGAGTAAACCTATTACCCGTATATCATCCAACGCACCGGTATTTGAGGACAACGATCCGCAAGAGGATCTGATCACCCTGAATATTGGTCCTACCCACCCTGCCACCCATGGTGTATTCCAGAATGTGGTTCAGATTGATGGGGAGCGTATTGTGAGCGGTGTTTCCACCATTGGATACATCCACCGCGCATTTGAAAAAATAGCAGAACATAGACCATATTACCAAATCACGCCATTGACCGACCGTTTGAATTATTGTTCCTCACCGATCAATAATATGGGTTGGCACATGACCGTGGAAAAATTGTTGGATATTGAGATTCCAAAACGTGTGCAGTACATGCGTGTGATCGTGATGGAATTGGCGCGTATTGCCGACCATATTATCTGTAACGGTATCCTTGGTGTGGATACTGGAGCCTTCTCAGGCTTCTTGTACGTGATGCAGGAACGTGAGTTCATCTACGAGATCTACGAAGAGATCTGTGGTGCTCGTTTAACGACGAATATTGGTCGTATCGGGGGTTTTGAGCGTGATTTCAACGATGTTGCCTTTGAAAAAATCAGGGAATTTTTGGTTCGTTTCCCACCGGTTTTGAAGGAATTCCAGGAACTGTTTGACAGAAATAGGATCTTTATCGAACGTACGTCCAATGTTGCTGCGGTTATTCCGGAGCAGGCTTTGGATTACAGCTGGTCGGGACCAATCCTTCGTGCTACAGGGGTGGATTACGATGTTCGTGCGCATTCGCCATACTGTTCCTATGAAGAATTCGATTTTGATATTCCGGTAGGTACCAATGGGGATGTTTATGACCGGTTCATGGTTAGAAACGAAGAAATGTGGCAGTCGATGCGTATCATCGAGCAAGCCTTGGAAAAAATTGAGAAAGAACCGAAAGGGGTATTCCATGCGGATGTACCTGCTTTCTACCTGCCTCCAAAAGAGCAGGTCTATACCAATATGGAGGCCCTGATCTATCACTTTAAAATTGTGATGGGTGAATGGGATGCTCCAAAACAAGAGGTCTACCACGCGGTAGAAGGTGCGAATGGTGAACTGGGATTCTATCTGATTAGTGATGGAGGCCGTACGCCATATCGCCTGCACTTCCGCAGACCATCGTTCATCAACTACCAGATGTTTGCACCGATGAGCAGTGGTATGTTGATTTCGGATGCCATTATTAACATGAGTAGTTTAAATGTAATTGCAGGAGAATTAGATGCTTAGTGTAAAAGAAAATATGATCGTTGAGTTTTCAGCGGATCTATTGAAACAGTTTTCGGAGGTCGTAAGTCGTTATCCTGAAGGAAAACAAAAATCGGCACTTCTCCCAATCCTGCATATCGTACAAGCAGAATACGGATGGTTAAGTGTAGATGCGATGGAAAAAGTAGCGTTGTTTTTGAACATCCAGCCTATCGAGGTTTTTGAGGTGGCTACTTTTTATACCATGTTTCTATTACAACCATCAGGAAAATATCTTTTAGAGGTTTGTCGTACCGGACCTTGTTGTCTGGTAGGGGCCGAAAAGATCATGGACCACCTGGAACAGAAGTTAGGTGTAAAAGAAGGCGAAGTTACCCCGGATGGGCTATTTGCCTGGAGAGGGGTAGAATGTTTGGCCGCATGTGGTTTTGGACCTGTGCTTCAGATCGGTCCAAGCTATACCTTCTATGAAAACCTAACGGTTGAAAGTGTGGATCAACTAATCAGCGATTTAACCAATAAATCAAAAAACGAGGCTTAGTATCATGGGACGCAAGTTATTATTAGAACATATCAATGTGCCAGGAATCAATACCCTAGCGGTTTACCGCGAAAAAGGAGGGTATAGAGCCGTTGAAAAGGCCTTGAAGAGCATGTCTCCAGAAGATGTGGTGGAAGAGGTAAAGAAATCAGGGCTTCGTGGTCGTGGTGGGGCAGGATTCCCTACCGGTATGAAATGGAGTTTCTTGGCGAAACCTGAAGGTGTGCCGCGTTATTTGGTTTGTAATGGTGATGAATCGGAACCAGGTACATTCAAAGACCGTTATTTAATGACCTATATTCCCCATGCATTGATCGAAGGAATGATCGTTTCGAGTTATGCATTGGGCGCAAATACTTCCTATATCTATATCCGTGGCGAGATGATGCCACAGATCAGGATCATGGAAAAGGCGATTGAGGAAGCAAAGGCAGCTGGTTATCTAGGAAAGAATATTCTGGGTACAGGTTATGACCTGGAAATTTATGTACAACCGGGAGGAGGTGCCTATATCTGTGGTGAAGAGACAGCACTGTTGGAATCATTGGAAGGGAAACGTGGAAATCCAAGGATCAAGCCGCCATTCCCAGCCGTTGCCGGACTTTACAATTGCCCTACTGTAGTAAATAACGTAGAATCAATTGCTGCTACCGTTCCAATCGTGAATGATGGTGGTGAAGAATATGCAAAAATCGGTATTGAACGCAGTACTGGAACAAAATTGATCTCTGCATCTGGTAATTTGGTTAAACCAGGGGTGTATGAAATCGAAATGGGTCTTCCGGTAGAAGAGTTCATCTATTCGGATGAATACTGTGGGGGTATTGCCAATGGTAAGCGCCTGAAGGCTGTTGTAGCCGGAGGTTCTTCCGTTCCAATCCTTCCTGCGAACCTGATCACACATACCATCAATGGAAATCCGAGGTTGATGACCTATGAGTCATTGGCTGATGGAGGTTTTGTGAGTGGTACGGCGATGGGTTCGGGCGGTTTCATTGCGTTTGATGAGGATCAATGTATTGTGAGGAATACCTACAACTATACCCGTTTCTACCGTCATGAAAGCTGTGGACAATGTTCACCATGTCGTGAAGGAACTGGGTGGATGGAGAAGATCCTATACAAGATCGAGCATGGACATGGAAGCATGGAAGATGTGGATCTGTTATGGGAAATCCAGCGTAAGATTGAAGGGAATACGATCTGTCCTTTGGGAGATGCGGCAGCATGGCCTGTAGCGGCAGCGATCCGTCATTTCAGGGATGAATTTGAATGGCATATCCTGCATCCACAAGAAGCACAGCAACGTAATTATGGTTTAGCGCATTATGCCGATCCTTTGGTTCCCGTAACGGAATAAATAGGATCTTGATTTAAGAAGGATTATAATGGCAGAAGAAATACAAAAATTTAAGGTTACAATAGACGGGATCACCATTGATGTTGATCCTGGAACAACCATATTGAATGCGGCAAGACAGATCGGTGGGGAGATTGTACCTCCGGCGATGTGTTATTACTCCAAGTTGGAAGGCTCTGGAGGAAAGTGCCGTACCTGTTTAGTGAAAGTGAGCAAGGGATCAGAAAAGGACCCGCGCCCTATGCCTAAATTGGTCGCATCGTGTAGAACTACCGTAATGGATGGCATGGAAGTGTTGAACATCACGGCACCAGAAGTGGTAGAAGCTAGAAAAGCCGTGGTGGAGATGTTATTGATCAACCACCCTCTGGATTGTCCGGTTTGTGACCAAGCAGGTGAATGTAAGCTACAGGATTTAGGGTATGAACATGGCGCATTGCAACAGCGCTATGAATTTGAAAGAAGAACATTTGAGCGCATTGATATAGGCGACAAGATCCAACTGCATATGAATCGTTGTATTCTATGTTATCGTTGTGTTTTTGTGGCCAACCAATTGACGGAAAAAAGAGAACACGGAATCCTGAACAGGGGAGACCATGCCGAGATCTCTACGTTCATCCATCAGGCATTGGATCATGATTTCATTGGAAATGTGATCGATGTATGTCCTGTTGGGGCATTGACCGATAAAACCTTCCGTTTCAAGAACCGGGTTTGGTTCACCAAACCGGTAAATGCGCATTGTAACTGTAGCAAATGTTCCGGAAAGGTAACATTATGGTACAAGGGTACCGATGTGATCCGTGTTACGGCTCGTAAGGATGAGTTTGATGAGGTCGAAGAGTTTATCTGTAATGAGTGTCGCTTCGAGCGCAAGCATACGGATGATTGGGTATTGGAAGAACCAACCAAGGTAAGCGACCAATCGGTAATCGCTTCCAATCATTATGAGGCATTCAACCCACCTGCGGTGATCAAGAATGATCCGCTATTGAAAGAGGCGAATGTGGAACAGTTAGCAAGATCAGAAAAATTGAAATAAGCTAGGGAAATGGATACAGCCTTTATTATTGAAAAATTAATATTAGTAGTCATTGTATTTGTCATCACGTTGGTGATCGCAATGTACTCTACCTTGGCCGAGCGTAAGATCGCCGGTTTTATGCAGGATCGTCATGGTCCGGATCGTGCAGGGCTCTTCGGGATACTTCAACCATTATGCGATGGTGGTAAATTCTTCTTTAAGGAAGAGATTATCCCTGCAGGTGCACATAAATCCCTGTTTATTCTTGGTCCTACCCTGGCCATTATCACGGCCTGTATCAGTTCGGCAGTGATTCCGTGGGGACAGACCCTAACCATAGGCGACCGTTCAATCTTATTGCAGGTAGCAGATGTAAACATCGGCGTATTATACATTTTTGGGGTTATTGCCTTAGGTGTGTATGGTATAATGTTGGGAGGATGGGCATCAAACAATAAATTCTCTTTAATGGGAGCTATCCGTGCAGCATCTCAGAGTATCAGTTATGAGATTGCGATGGGACTTTCCATCATCGCCTTATTGATGGTTACCCAGACTTTATCCATTGGAGAAATCGTAGCACAGCAATCAGGCTTTGTCAATTGGAATATATGGGCACAACCTTTAGGATTCCTGATTTTCATGACCTGTGCATTCGCTGAATGTAACCGCGTGCCTTTTGACTTACCGGAGTGTGAGACCGAGTTAGTAGGTGGTTACCATACAGAATATTCGTCCATGAAATTAGGATTGTACATGTTCTCGGAGTACATCAATATGTTCGTTTCATCATCCCTGATGGCGGCGTTGTATTTCGGAGGCTATAACTTCCCATTCATGTATAATTTAGGTCTTTCGGAAAACTGGATCACCATTATCGGTACCCTGGTTTTCTTCCTTAAGATATTTGGTTTTATATTTTTCTTCATGTGGATCCGTTGGACCCTTCCGAGATTTCGTTATGATCAATTGATGAATCTAGGATGGAAGATGTTGATCCCATTGGCCATTGCGAACATCGTATTGACCGGGATCATCACGATTGTGAAAGATACATATTTTAATTAGCGGGGGTATTATGCAGTCATTATCGAATAGAAAAAAAGTATTAGAACAAAAACCCATGAGCTTTTGGGAGCGGATCTATCTTCCTGCGATCGCCAAAGGCTTATCCATCACCATAAAACACTTCTTCAAGAAGATCCCTACGATTAAGTATCCGGAGGAGATCCGTCCTTATTCAAAGAACTTCAGGGGACAGCACTCCCTAAAACGCGATGAATTAGGAAGAGAACGTTGTACCGCTTGTGGTCTTTGTGCCTTGTCCTGTCCGGCCGAGGCCATTACTATGACCGCTGGTGAAAGACAAAAAGGAGAAGAGAACCTTTACCGAGAAGAGAAATACGCCGTGGTATATGAAATAAACATGTTGCGCTGCATTTTCTGTGGTCTATGTGAAGAGGCATGTCCGAAAGAGGCCATTTATCTGGATGGAAAACATGTTACAGCCGATTATTTAAGAAAGGATTTTATTTATGGTAAGGACAAATTGTTGGAACCAAAATTTGATATCACCAAATTGTCTTCATCAACATCAAATAATTAACCTATGACTATTTTTTATTTTGTAGCCTTTTTGTCCATTTTCTTTGCGTTGATGACCATTTTCACAAAGAATCCGGTACATAGTGTGCTATATTTAGTAATTACATTTTTCACCTTTACCGTTCATTATATCTTATTGAATGCCCAGTTCCTGGCTGTGGTCAATTTTATTGTGTACATGGGAGCCATAATGGTATTGTTCCTTTTCGTACTGATGCTTTTGAACCTGAACAAGGATACGGAACCTATGAAATCCAATTTGGTGAAGTTCATGGGCGCTATTGCAGGGATGTGTCTATTGGCTACCTTCCTAGGAGCATTCAAGGTAATAGAAACAGATAATGGGATGGTGCAAGCGCACGAGAACATCGGTTTGGTGAAGAACCTGGGTAAGGTATTGTTCAGCGATTTCTTACTTCCATTTGAGATTTCCTCTATCCTGTTGTTGACAGCGATGGTAGGAGCGGTATTATTGGCTAAAAAAGAACCAAGAGTAAAACATGGATAGTCTTTTTCAAAATATGCAGGGGATTCCCATGAATCATTATTTGATTTTCTGCAGTATTATTTTTGTCATTGGGGTTATTGGGGTGTTGATCCGCAGAAATGTGATCATCATCATGATGTCTATTGAGTTGATGCTGAACTCCGTGAACCTTTTGTTAGCGGCCTTTTCGGCCTACAGTGGAGACCCAAGTGGACAAGTGTTTGTATTCTTTATCATGGCTTTGGCCGCGGCGGAAGTGGCGGTTGGATTGGCCATCATCATTATGGTGTACAGAAACACAAAATCGGTGGATATAGAATCCCTTAGTAAATTAAGGTGGTAGTATTAGAATATTAGATTGCTATTAGATATGATTGAATTAATTTGGACAATACCTTTAATACCACTTTTGGGATTTGTGGTCTTGGGATTATTGAGAAATCAACTTCCTAGACCTGTAATTGCCGTTATTGGTTGTGGGGTGATCCTGGTATCCTTTTTATTGAGCTGTGGAATCTTTAAGGAGGTATATGATGCAAGACAATTAGGAGAGAGTGGCGTATTCTCGAAAGAGATCTTCAATTGGTTTAACGTAGGTAGCTTTAGTTTGAACCTGAGCTTTTTGGTAGATCCATTAAGTGCCATCATGTTATTGATCATTACAGGAGTAGGGTTTTTGATACACCTCTATTCTTCCTGCTATATGTTGCATGACGATGGTTTTGGAAAGTATTTTTCCTACCTGAATCTATTTATCTTTTTCATGTTGCTGTTGGTATTGGGTTCCAATTACCTGGTGATGTTCATCGGCTGGGAAGGGGTTGGACTATGTTCTTACCTATTGATCGGTTTCTGGTTCAAGAACAGCAGCTATGCCAAAGCAGCTAAGAAAGCATTTGTGATGAACAGAATCGGTGATCTGGGTTTCCTGATCGCGATATTCTTTATCCTGGCGAATTTCGGCTCCTTGGAATACAGCGAAGTATTGCCAAAGGCAGCTTTATTGCCAATGGGCGATAGTTTGTTGCTGGTGATTACCCTATTGCTATTTGTGGCAGCTACAGGTAAATCGGCTCAGATTCCATTGTTTACATGGTTACCGGATGCGATGGCTGGTCCGACCCCGGTTTCTGCCTTGATCCACGCTGCGACGATGGTTACAGCGGGTATCTATATGATCGCCAGATCCAATATCATGTTTACCCTTTCGCCAATCACCATGCAGGTCATTGCGATTATCGGGGTAGCTACAGCATTGATCGCTGCTTTCATTGCGATCACACAAAACGATATCAAAAAAGTATTGGCCTATTCTACGGTTTCGCAGTTGGGCTATATGTTCTTAGGTTTGGGAGTGGGTGCTTTTACAGGTGCATTTTTCCACGTATTGACCCATGCCTTTTTCAAAGCCCTGTTATTCTTGGGTGCTGGTTCTGTTATCCATGCCATGAGCAGTGAACAGGACATGCGCTCCATGGGCGGTTTGAAGAAAGCCTTGCCGATTACCTTCATCACCATGATGATCGGTACAGTAGCGATCGCCGGGATTCCACCACTTTCCGGTTTCTTCTCTAAGGATGAGATCTTGGCCTATGCCTTTGTATCCAACCCTGTTTTCTGGGTCTTAGGTTTCTTAGGGGCACTATGTACGGCCTTTTATATGTTCCGGTTGATGTACCTGACTTTCTACGGGAAATTCCGTGGTACCAAGGAACAGGAGCATCATTTACATGAATCGCCTTGGCAGATGACCCTTCCATTAATCATCTTGGCAATCTTATCTTTTGTAGGCGGAGCATTGAATATTCCAGAAGCTTTAGGAGGCGGACATTGGTTGAAAGAATTTTTAAGTCCGGTATTTGCGCAGACCAATGCAGTGGCTACGCCATTTGAACTGTCGCACAGTACCGAATATATCCTGATGGCGGCTTCGGCTATTGGAGCTATCATCATGGCTTTCGTAGCTTATCAGAAATACATGAAGAAAGAAGATATCCCTCAAGCTGATGGAGCAACCGAACAATCCGGTCTATACAAACTATCCTACAACAAACTGTATGTGGATGAATTGTACGCCACGTTATTTGTAAAACCATTGAATGGCCTTTCGAAATTCTTCCACCGTGTAGTGGAGAAATCAGGCGTTGATGGTTTGGTAAATGGCATCGGAGATTTATTCGTTTCTTCGGGCAAAGGCGTTCGCCAGTTACAGAGCGGACATGTAGGGTTTTATATTTTCATGATGGTGATTGGAGTTATTGCCTTCATGCTTTACGGATTATTTACAATCTAGAACAGAATTTTAGGAATCAATGGATAACCTTTTTATACTGCTTTTATTACCTGTCGTAAGTGCCATCATTTTGGCATTTATGAAATCAACATCTGCAAAATGGGCAGCTTTTGTATTGGCCTTGCTACAATTGGGCCTGACCATACCATTTATCTGCAATTTTGTACCAGATGCCAGTGTACAGTTTTCACAATCCTGGAGCTGGATTTCCAACTTGGGCATTAACTTCCATGTTGGATTGGATGGCATCAGCCTACCGATGTTGATCTTAACCAATGGGTTGATCCCGTTGATCATCCTGGCGAGTTTCGGTCATCAGAAAACTGGAAATTTCTATGCCCTGATCTCCTTTATGCAGGCTGGTTTGGTCTTGGTATTTATTTCTTTGGATGCTTTCTCCTTTTATATAGGATGGGAAGCTGCCTTAATACCGATCTATTTTATCTGTGCCTTATGGGGCGAGGGCGATCGTATCCGCATCAACATGAAGTTTTTCGTGTATACCTTCTTCGGAAGTTTATTGATGTTGATCGCCATCATCTATCTATACCAACAATCAGGAACGAAAGATCTTTCATGGACTACCCTGACGCAATTAAGCTTAACAGAAGGATCCCAACGTTGGATATTCTGGGCATTCTTTGCGGCATTTGCCATCAAGATTCCTTTGTTCCCATTCCATTCTTGGCAGCCTGATACCTACACCCATGCACCAGCAGCGGGAACCATGCTGTTATCCGGGATCATGTTGAAAATGGGTCTTTTTGGATTATTGCGTTGGTTACTTCCTTTGGTACCTGATGCCGTAGCGAGCTATGGTATGGTGGCCATGATCATGAGTTTGATCGGAGTAGTCTATGGTTCCATCATCGCTTTCAAGATGAATGATGCGAAACGCTTGATCGCCTATTCATCCATTGCGCACGTAGGTCTGATTTCTGCTGGTATTTTCTCCTTCAGCCAAGAAGGTTTGCAAGGTGCGATTCTTCAGATGATCAACCACGGTATTTCGGTGGTGGGTCTTTTCTTTATCATCGATGTGATCCAACAGCGCCTAGGTACGAGGGATCTAAAGGAATTGGGTGGATTAGCGACAAAGATGCCTATTTTAGCCATCTGCTTTCTGATCATCCTAATGGGAGCGATCGGCTTACCATTGACCAATGGTTTCATCGGTGAATTCTTATTGTTGAAAGGGATCTTCTCCACAGCCGAGCATGGCGTTTGGTATGCCGTAATCGGAGGTACGACCCTGATCTTTGGAGCTGTCTATATGTTGCGCTTTTTCCAAAAGGCCATGCTGGGAACTGCTCAAAAGGATGTTTTGAATATTCAGGATGTAAGAGGATATGAAGCGTTATTGCTGATCATCATCAGTGCATTGGTTATTATTATCGGTATTTTCCCGAACTGCTTATTGCATCTTTCGGAGGCATCGGTAAGTCAATTATTACAACAAATTAAATAAAACAGGATTAACAAGATATTATGAGTGCGATTATCACACTTTCTCTATTAGGTATACTTATTTTGTATTTGGGTTTGTACAAGGCCAAAAATGCATTGTTGCCTGTAAGTATTTTAGGATTGGTTGCAGCTTTAGGCCTAGAGATCTATGCTTGGAACCAATCGGCAGAGCCATTGTACAAAGGCATGGTCTTATTTGACCATTTTGCACTTTCGTTTTCCATTGTCTGTATTTCATTGACCATCCTTATCCTATTCCTTTCCAAGGAGTACTTTAAAGCGATCTCTGATAACATTGCAGAATATTATACCCTGATCCTCTTTTCCCTGACCGGTGCTTTGATGGTATGTTCCTACCATAATTTTGCGATGCTGTTCATTGGGTTAGAGATCATGTCCGTAGCCTTGTACATCTTGGTGGGCATCCGCAGAAAAGACAAAGCTTCGAATGAAGCTTCCCTGAAGTACTTTTTGATGGGTGCATTCTCCACCGGTTTCTTATTGTTCGGTATTACCCTATTGTACGGTTCAACAGGTTCATTTGACCTGGCGGCCATCAAACAATATATCTTAGATAATCCAACCTCTGTTTCGCCGATGTTCTACGCGGGGATCCTGTTGTTGTTGGTAGGTCTATGTTTCAAAGTAGGTGTGGCTCCTTTCCACTTCTGGACGCCAGATGTGTATGATGGGGCACCGATCTTGATCACCAGCTTTATGAGTACCGTGGTGAAGATTGCTTCTTTCGCAGGTTTCCTGCGTCTGTTCAGTACCGTATTGGTTCCATTGAACGAATTCTGGACACCTGTGCTGATGACCGTAGTGATCATTACCCTTTTCGTTGGTAATATCTCAGCCTTGATGCAGACGAGCTTTAAGCGTATGATGGCTTATTCCAGCATTTCCCAAGCGGGTTATATGTTGTTTGCCATCCTTTCCATTGGACCTAATTCTGCCTCTGGTATCCTGACCTATTCCATGGCGTATGGCTTGGCATCCGTGATCGCTTTTGGTGCTTTGATCCTGGTGAAGAGACATGTTGGTTCGGACCAATTTGAATCCTTTAATGGATTGGGAAAAACAAATCCAGGTCTTGCATTTGCCGTAACCGTGGGTATGCTATCCTTAGCTGGTATTCCTTTGACCGCTGGTTTTATCGGTAAGTTCATGATGTTCAGTAATGTGATGAATGATTACCATACCGTTTTATTGGTATTGGCGGCAATCAATGCTGCGATAGGGGTTTATTATTACCTACGCGTGGTGGTGCACATGTATTTTATGAAACCATCCGAGGAACATGTGGTAAGTTTACCAATTAATTTCAAAGTGGTGTTTATCGTTGCGGTGATTTTAACCATCATTTTAGGTGTCTATCCGAATGCAGTAATCGCACTGATCTAGCTACTTAGGCTTCAGAATTAAATTTAACAGAATATTTTGGGAAAGCACAACATAAAAGTTGTGCTTTTTTCGTTTAATAATTTGAACTTTCACAACAAATTGTATCTTTATAAAGTTCCAGTTTTTATTATGAGGAGTGTCCGATTCTTTTGGGTTTTTTGTGTTTTTTTAGGCGTTCTATGCAATGCATGGGGCAACTTGATGGCGCAATCCCTCATCACTGGTAAAGTGGTTGATAAGGAAACCGGGAAGGCCGTTGCGGGTGCAACGGTAACCAACCTAAACAGTAGGGAAGCCACTTCCACCGATAGTATGGGTATCTTCCGATTAAAGCGCCCTCAATCTTCCAATAATTTTCATTTTCGCGCCCTAGGTTATAAAAACCTACGGACTCCTGCTGTTTTGGATTCCCTCCCGGATTCCATCGCTTGGATCATCGAATTGGATCCAGACGAAAACGCCATCCAGACTATTACCATTACCCATCGGGGAAAATACAGCAACAGGAACAATAGAGCGGTAGAGCTGATCGACCTGGTGATCCGCCATAAACATCAGAACCGATTGACCGGAAAGGACAGCCTGCAGTTTCAACAATATGATAAACTGAAGTTCGGCTTTGTTGACCCTAAACCGACCATCCGCAAAGGTATCCTAGACCTGAAGTTTCTTTTCCAGAACATCGATACCCTCAGTCAGCCTGGAAAGAAATTATTGGCGATGTACCAGGAGGAAAGCAACGCCCATGTGTATGGCAAAAGGAACCCATCAAAGTTCAAGAAACAGATCTATAGCCAGAAGAAAACGGAGTTTGACCAACGCTATATCAACAATCCCAACATTCAGGAATTCATGAACTATATGTTCCAGCAGGTAGATGTCTACGATGAATCCATCTACCTCTTGAATAAACAGTTCTTAAGTCCGATTGCAGACAATGGGAAGCTCTTTTATAAATATTATGTGGTAGATACCATTTTCAACAAGGAAGGGTATTTCATCAAATTAGATTTTGAACCAAGGAATACGCAGGACCTGCTGTTTTCGGGGACTTTGGAGATCAGTATGGATGGATCCTATGCGGTAAAGCAGGCTAATCTGAAGCTGAGCAGGAATGCCAATGTGAACTGGATCAAGGAAGCAGAGATCAAATTTCATTATCGGAAGGATGCCAGTGGGGTGATGCTTTCGGATACGACCAAAACATTTTTTACCCTTGGTGTCGGAAAATCGGAAACCCTATTTGCAGAACGTTTCAGTATCAATGAATCCTATAAGCTCAATGCAGCATTTCCAACGGGGGTATTTCAGGGTGCTCCAGTGGAGGTCTTAACCAATGCTGATGAAGTGGTCCCTGAAAGACCCGTCGCCTTGAATATTTACGAGAACAAAACCTATGAGAACATTGAGACCTTAAACAATAAGACGAGTTTTAAGTCGATGATGGCGGTGGGTTATCTGATTGCCCAAGGTTATTATAATTTGGGGATGTTTGAATTAGGTCCTTTGGAATACCTGTATAGCAGGAATAATATTGAAGGCAACCGCTTTCGTTTAGGTGGTCGAACCACGCAACTGTTGACCGATAAGGCTTATTTTGAAGGTTATATGGCTTATGGATCGGACGATGCCCGGTTCAAATATTTCCTGAAATCTGCTGTTACGCTGAATGGGAAATCCGTTGTGAACTTTCCTGCCCATTACCTGGAAGCATCGGTTCAAAATGATATCCTGGAGCCAGGAATGCAGATATCCTATCTGAAAGGGGATAGTTTCTTCCGTTCGATAAGGAGTAACCGCCCGACCAAATGGTTTGATACCCGTGGCTATCAGCTTCAACATGTCATCGAGTTTGGTAACCATGTGAGTGTGACTTCCGGTTTTACCCATATGGATAGGCATACTGTTGGCGATCTTCGCTTGGAAAGTTCCGCAGATCCGAATCAATTGTTGACCAATATTTCGACCAATGAAGTCCATGTTGATCTGCGCTGGGCGCCCTATGAGAAATTCTACTATAGGAATTTGACCAGAAACACCATCAAGGAAAAACATCCGGTATTCAATTTGAAATATACCCATAGCTTGGATGGTTTCTGGAACAGTAATTACAAATATGATAAATTGGTTGCTTCTGCTTCCAAGCGTTTTTTCCTGAACCAATTGGGGTTTGCGGATGTACGTTTGGTCGGAGGGAAGATCTGGGGAACTCTACCTTATCCGTTGTTGGAAATCCCTAATCTCCGCCAGAAGGATGACCGTCATAAGATCGATTTTGATATGATGAATTCGATGGAATTTGTTGCCGATCAATATGTGAAATTCAGTATTGACCATGAACTTCAGGGATTTCTGTTCAATAAGATCCCTTTGATCAAGAAATTGAATCTAAGAGAGGTATGGGGGGCTCAGATGTTCTACGGTAAATTGAGCGATCGCAACAACCCATACCTGAGTGATGAGGTAGTGCATTTTGACAGGGATGCCGATGGGCAATTATTGACCTATGTGTTGGATCGCGCACCTTATTGGGAAGGAACTGTCGGAATTGATAATATCCTGAACGTATTGAAGGTGGAATACGTGAAAAGATTGACCTATGAGGATGCTCCACGGGCCAGAGGAGACCGCTTCCGAGTATCCATCAATATTAATTTTTAAAACTAAAAGGAGCACATCCTTGATATAGATTTTAATTGTTCACAAACTATTCATTAATAATATGGAGAATTTTCAAAATATTGTCGTGGAGATTTTTGATCAGACTGCAGTGATCCGCATCAACCGCGAGTCGAAATTAAATGCACTCAATAAAGAAACGATCGCTGAGCTTAAGCATGCCGTAGCATCACTTGCTGAAAATAATGCGGTGAGGGGCTTGGTGCTAACAGGCACTGGCCCTAAAGCTTTTGTCGCGGGAGCAGATATTCAGGAATTCTTGGAAAAATCCAAGGCAGGGGCGATGGAGCTCTCGGCTTTTGGCCATGAATTGATGGATCGATTGGCTAATTTTCCAAAGCCGGTCATTGCTGCCGTCAACGGTTTTGCTTTAGGTGGTGGTTTGGAGTTGGCGATGGCCTGTCATATCCGTATTGCCTCATCGAACGCTAAAATGGGCTTACCTGAGGTTTCCTTAGGGCTTATTCCAGGTTACGGAGGAACCCAAAGGCTGCCTCAGTTGGTTGGAAAGGCAAAAGCCTTGGAAATGATGTTAAGTGGGGAGATGATCGATGCTGCCGATGGGTATAAGTGGGGTCTGGTGAATAAGGTGGTGGAGCAGGAGGTTTTAATGGAGGAAGTGTTTGCTTTGTTGAATAAGATGTATGCCAAATCGCGGAATGCCATTGCAACAGCGATTGAAGTGGTCAATACCGGGTTTGATGCAGAGCAGGATGGTTATAAGGCAGAGATCAATGCGTTTGGTCAGTGCTTTGGTTCGGATGATTTTAAGGAGGGGGTTTCTGCCTTCTTGGGAAAAAGAAAGCCTGATTTTAAATAAGATAGGTTAAAAATTATCTAAACCATCAAAAATTAGGTAAGCGGCAACAAACAAAAAGGCTTTATAAATTGTATCTATTCTTACAGTTTTCAATTATTACCATTATTTAATTTTTAAGGTCATTTTATGAGTTTAAATGATGTTTTTTCGCAAAAGGAACGGAATATCATTATTCTGCTTATCATTATTGTTTTAGGTGGGATAATCCTATATGCCACTTCCGGTATATTCGGTGCTTTTCTGGGCACAATGGTAATGTATACCCTTTTCCGAAATCTCAACATTTTTTTCATTGAGAAATGGCGCTGGCCAAAGCCCTTATCTTCTGTGGTGATCATTGTTATCTCGATCTTCATCATCGTCCTCCCATTCGTAGGGATAGGGAAAATGTTGTTCGATAAAGCGATCGAACTGCAGCAGAATCCCCAATGGATCCAGCGGACCATGGATGCGATCGATCGTTTTGCTGGAGATAAACTCGGACAACCTGACCTTATCGAAAAGCAGCTGGAGGCCAGTTCGGCCTATGCGGGTAAACTACTGACCTCTACCCTTAGCGGGGCAGCAAATGTGTTCCTTGAAGTCACTGTCATGTATTTTCTATTGTACTTCCTTTTTGTCAATTATAAAGGCTTTGAGGGGAGTATCGTCCATTATATGCCTTTTGATGATGAGAATGCCGTAGTATTTGGCGAGGAACTGAAGAACATCACCTATTCGAATATTATTGGGCAGACTTTCATTGCCATTGTTCAGGGCTTGTGCCTGGCCATAGGCTTTTACATCTTTGGTGCCAAAGACCCCATATTCTGGGGGGTAATCTGTGCTATTCTTTCCTTCATTCCTTTGCTTGGTCCGCCATTGATCTTTGTGCCTGCAGCCGTTATTCTTTTAACAGAAGGCCACAACTGGCAAGGGATTGGCCTACTGGTCTGGGGATTCGGCCTGGTGATCAATATCGATAATGTGCTACGTTTGGTAATTGCGAAAAAAGTAGGTGATATACATCCCATTATTACCGTTGTCGGGGTAATTATCGGTATTCCTCTGTTTGGGTTGATGGGGCTTGTGTATGGACCTTTGTTATTGGCGTATTTTCTGATTGCCGTTAGGATCTATAAAAGCAATAAAAGGCTCTCTTTGAAAAAGGATCAATTGCAGGAAACCTTGAATGAGGCGCCTTAGATTTAGATGGTAGATTTCATTCTCCCTCTGTCACGTACCCGAGCATGTATTCGTTAAAACGTTCATAGAATACCCGGAATGGCGTTTGCTCACCATCTTTTTGAAGCCAAAGTCTCATGGTTCCTTGGGGGTGGTAATTGAATGGTAGGATGCGCATGTCTTCCAAAAAGGAGACTCCTTTATTGCCCTGAAGTTTATATACGGCTTCTTTTGCGCACCAACAGGCATACAGCTGGTCAATTTCATCTTCCGGCTTAATGAACCCCAATTCATCAGGCTTAAGGAATTTGTTCTTGATACGGACAACCTTTTCCTTAACGATCTCCAGGTCGATCCCACACCTCCCTTTCAGGCTCAGCATTACCCCAGCATAATCATAGGAATGGGTCAGGGAAATCTCATATGGGAAATCGGGAAGATAGGGTTTGCCATTACCATCCGAAGGACAATTGATGTAATCCGGTGTCTGCAGCAAATACCTCAACAAAACCCTTGTCGCCAACCAATGTAAACTACGTTTTCCCTTCGCCAAACTGCGGAGTTTTGCTCTCTCGCGGTCATCCAACTGCAGAAAGCTCACCAGTTCTTCCTCTGATTCTTCAATTTTCCATAAGGCGATGCGACTGTTTTCGTCGAGTTCTTTGAGATATGCTAAGGCCATATGCAAATATAGCTGTTTTAGTATTTAGATCGAGGACTGATGGCCTTTTGATTTTTAGTCGATAACCTTTTAATATTTATTTGGATGCATGTGTATAAGTTTGGTTCATTCTGAGAATAGGACGAAAGTAATGTAAAAGTATGTGTTTTATTACCGGGCGCCTATTTTGGGCTTTTACATTGGTTTGGCCATACTTGAAGCTCGATTGCAGTTCGAAAAGAGGGTTTGACGATAAGGAAACGGCATTGAAATTCTAAGAACTTCATCTCCTATTGTCAATGCTGTTGCGAATGTGTATTTTTGAATCCCGCTTAATGGCAGGGTATTAGCTCAAACTTATGATTTTATCGGATAAAAGGATTTTAGAGGAGATAGACAAAGGAAGTATTGTCATCGAACCATTTGATAGGAAGTGTTTAGGGACCAATTCGTATGATGTGCATTTAGGTAAGTACCTTGCTACGTACAAAGATGAGGTGTTGGATGCAAGGAAACACAATGAAATCGACCATTTTGAGGTCCCTGCAGAAGGTTATGTTCTGATGCCTGGATCCTTATACCTTGGCGTTACCCTGGAATATACAGAGACCCATGGCCATGTCCCATTTTTGGAAGGGAAATCCAGTACAGGTCGGTTAGGGATTGATATCCATGCTACAGCCGGAAAAGGGGATGTAGGTTTCTGCAATACTTGGACCTTAGAGATTTCAGTAGCCCAACCGGTGCGTGTATATGCAGGCATGCCGATCGGGCAGTTGATTTATTTTGTTGTGGAAGGTGAAATCGAAACTTTTTACAACAGTAAAGGAAATGCCAAATATAATAGCAAAACCATCAGGCCAGTAGAAAGCATGATGTGGAAAAATGCCTTTTAGTTCGTATTTCTTATTAATACCCCACCCCGGATCTTCTTGGTTGTCTGATGGCAGGCCAGTCAGCTGGTTTCCCATCAGGACCGTTCGGTAGAATCCTTTTTTCCCGGTTTACCAATTCTGGTTCTTCGGAAGCTTTATAGGTGAGCACGGCGGTTAAGATGACATTGGAGATCAGATCATCAAAAACCAATTTATCGTAGGTATCCAAGTTGGTATGCCAGGTATTATTGAAATATCCCCATGATAGGGAGCTCAACATAAATCCCGGTACTCCGGCAGCCACAAAAGAGGCATGGTCAGATCCTCCACCACCGGGAGAACCTGGGAAGTCTGTTTTGATATCCTTGGTCACTTCACGTGGAACAGCCGCTAACCATCTGCCCATAAAATCATAGGCATGTACAAATCCAGAACCATTGATGTTGGCTACCCGACCTGTTCCATTGTCCAGGTTGAATACCGCTTGTGTCTTTTCGATAATGGCTGGATTATCCAATACAAAGGAGCGCGATCCATTCAGTCCTTGTTCTTCGCTTCCCCAAAGACCGATCAGGATGCTGCGTTTCGGGTTGGGTAATACTTTTTTCAAAACACGCGCAACCTCCATCATGGCAATGGTTCCTGTGCCGTTATCTGTAGCGCCGGATCCACCTTCCCAAGAGTCTAAATGGGCGGAAAGAATGATGTATTCATCTGGGAATTGAGATCCTTTTATTTCAGCTATGGTGTTGAAGGAAGGGACATTTCCGAGATGTTTTGAGGAGGTTTCTACCTTAATCTTTGGGGCATAGCCTTTTTCTGCCAAACGGTATAACATCCCATAATCTTCTAAAGAGATGTCAAGGGAAGGAACTTTATGCGATCTTGCACCGAATATCTTGTTTGCTCCGAATTCCATGGACCAGTAGCTTGTCAGGATGCCCACTGCTCCCGCTTCTTCCAAAACGGAAGGAATGGAATTGGTTTGCAGGCCTGTTGCCCTGATGCGGGCGTTCCAGGCCCGGTTCAAGGAATCGCGATTTTTCTGCATTTTCTCGATCGATTCTGGAGTTCCAAATTCTTTCCAATTGGCATCTGGGCGTCCGGTAGGTTGCGGCATGGATATCATGACGTATTTTCCTTTGACCTGAGGTAGCCATTGGCGGAAAGAAATGGAATCTTTAATGTCCGGTAACGCAATAACTTCTGCCTCGACCGCTTTTCCTTTGGTTGTGGGGCTCCAGGCAAGTTGGGTTCCCGCCAAGGATTTTGCACGAGGATGGGTCATATCGATATGGGAGATCCCCCTTTCCCAACCATGCCATTCGCCAAATTGTTGGTTCCTGGCTTCAATTCCCCAATTTTGGAAGGTTTTCAATGCCCATTCATTGGCTTTGGTCATTCCTGGAGTTCCGACCAAACGCGGGCCTACCACATCCAACAGCTCAAAAGCCAATTGTTCCAATTGGGAATTCCCTTTGGCTTCCTGAACGATTTTTTCAACGATAGGGTCTAATTTTTGCGGAGCCATCTGGCCACGCTGTGCGGATGCAGGGTTGATGAATCCTGCGCCAGTCAAGGTCAATCCTGTAAAAAGGAAAACAGTGGAAACCCGCCTGACGCGGAATATAAATTTTGTAATCATAATGGTTAGAATTTGGGTAAACCCCTAATTTCGCCAAAATAATTCGCTAAAGCAAAGCATATCCGATCTGTTAAGTTAACGATCTCATTTTCAACTTATTACCCCATTCTCCAAGCCTTGTATTGATTGATCAAGGCATTGGTAGAAGAGTCATGGCTACTGATTTCTTCGTTCCCTTTCAATTCTGGAAGGATTTTATTGGCCAATTGTTTTCCAAGCTCCACACCCCATTGATCAAAACTGAATATATTCCAGATCACCCCTTGGACAAAAATCTTGTGCTCATATAGTGCGATCAGCGTGCCAAGGGTCTTTGGTGTTAGCTTCTTGATCAGTATGGAATTGGTAGGTCTATTGCCTTCAAAAACCTTGAAGTTTTTCAATTCATCAATCTCACCTACCGATTTACCAGCATTTTTTAATTCTCCGACCACCTCTTCTTCGCTTTTGCCATTCATCAATGCCTCTGTTTGGGCAAAGAAATTGGATAGTAAAAGCTCCTGGTGGTTGCCAAGTGGATTGTGGGAGATGGCGGCCGCAATAAAATCACAGGGGATCATTTTTGTTCCCTGGTGGATCAATTGGTAGAAGGCATGCTGACCATTAGTGCCCGGCTCTCCCCAAATAATAGGTCCGGTTTGATAGTCCACCCGATTACCATTTCTATCGATATATTTGCCATTACTTTCCATATCGCCCTGTTGGAAATAAGCCGCAAAACGGTGCAGGTATTGGTCATACGGTAAGATGGCGTGGCTTTCTGCATCATAGAAATTGTTGTACCAGATACCCAACAAAGCCATGATTACAGGAATATTGCCTTCAAATTCTCTGTTTCTAAAATGCTCATCAGCTTCGAAGGCACCTAAAAGAAGGGATTCAAAATTGTCATACCCTACGGAAAGGCAGATGGATAGCCCGATGGCGGACCATAAGGAATATCGGCCCCCTACCCAATCCCAGAATCCGAACATGTTCGCAGTGTCAATCCCAAAATCGGCCACTCCCTTTTCATTCGTGCTCAAGGCAGCAAAGTGTTTCGCCACCTCCGTATCCTCGGCTCCAGTCTCAAGGAACCATTCCTTTGCTGAATTGGCATTCGCCATGGTTTCTTGGGTGGTAAAGGTCTTTGAAGCAATCAAAAACAAAGTGGTCTCGGGATTTAGGTTCTTTAAAGTTTCAGCAATATGGGATCCATCAACATTGGAAACAAAATGCACGTTCAATCGGGTCTTGTAAGCTCTTAAGGCCTCTGTCACCATGACCGGACCTAGATCTGAACCTCCGATGCCTATGTTTACAACATCCGTTATATCCCGTCCGGTAAAGCCCTTCCATACTCCTGATATCACGCGGTCTGTAAAATCCTTCATCCTCGCCAATACTTCGCGGACCTGGGGCATCACATCCTTTCCATCGACAAGAATCGGGCGATCGGATTGGTTTCTCAGCGCCGTATGTAACACCTCCCTTCCTTCTGTTTCGTTGATTTTTTCTCCATTGAACATCGCCTCGATAGCATCTTTCAATTGACATTCTCTTGCCAATTGCATCAACAGTGCCATTGTCTGCTCATCGATTCTGTTCTTGGAATAATCAAAAAGGATATCTCCGAGCCGTATGGAGAATTTATGAAAACGCTGGGGATCTTCCGCAAAAAGTTCCTTAAGGCTTTTTTCGTTGATGTCGATATAATGATCTGCTAAATATTTATAAGCTTGGGTGGTCGTAAAGTCTATTTTTGGTAACATATGTCGATTGATTTTCTTCAAATATAAGGATTAACAGCCTATCAATGGACAATTTTGTAGTATCTTTGTTCTATCAATTACATTTCAAATGTATAGAAAAAGCATTATTTTGAATAATTGAGGCAAACTCATCGCTTCCTCCATGCTGACTGCTATCATCTGTTCTATATTAGCACTTTCCTTAAAGCATTTTACAGAGTTTTTTGAAGAGACGGTATTCCATTTTGTTGAACAACGCAACACCTGGCTCTTTATCCTATTGCCCACCATTGGTACCACCGCGATATATTTTTTGCGTAAATACCTATTTCAAGGAAGAAAAAACAAAGGGATCACCGAGATATATAAAACATTATATGCCCGACGGGAGCATCTTCCTTTATTTAAGGTGGCATCCCATTACATCAATGGATTCTTGACCGTTGTCTTTGGGGGTTCAACAGGCGTGGAGGTTTCCACTGTTGTGGCTTCCGCTACTGTTGGGAATGCCATGTACCAGCGAAAAATTGCCGCAAAAAAATACAAGATAGAACTGATCTGTGCAGCTGTCACAGCAGGAGTAGGTGTCTTGTTTGTAAACCCTTTGGTGGGATTTCTCTTTTCCATGGAAGTTATCCACCGAGGTTGGACAAAAACAAAAATCATCGCCTGTTCTATTGCTGCGGTTGTTTCCCTGTGTATTATCCTGCTTTTTAATGAACAATCGATGTTTCAGGTAGCCGTAAATCATTGGTCCTATAAGGCGATACCCTTTATGCTGTTATTATCCATTTTGGCAGCTTTCTTAGCGGTATATTTCACCTTCATGGTTATTAAGGTGAAATCATTCTTTGGCAATATCAACAATAATTTTGTTCGTGTAAATCTTGGAGCCATTCCCGTTGGACTCTTTATATTCGCGATTCCGGCGCTCTATGGCGACAGCTATCATGGACTAAAAGAGGTGCTGCATGCAGGTACTAACTCTTGGGGAATGTTGATTCTCGTGGTATTATTGAAGCCGATCGCCGCTTCGCTTACCTTGGGAGATGGTGGAGTTTTTGCACCGAGTATCGTGGCTGGAGGATTTCTTGGATTAATGGTCTGCTACTTGGGGAATACCTTTTTTGGACTTGATTTGGTGCCGATCAACTTTCTGGTCATAGGTGCTGCAGTAGCGCTTTCAGCGGCCATTTTCGCGCCTTGGACAGCCGCAGTTCTGGCTTGCTCATTAGCGCCAAATGCGTTCGTTTTGATTGGTCCATTAGTGATCTGCTGCTTTATTTCCTGGCAATTGGCCAAAAAAATTCTTCCCTATAATGTTTATACCTATGAATTTCATAGGTAAGTTCCATTTTATTTTATCTTTGTGATATGACCAAGGAACAAATACAAGACTTGAGGGATCGATTGGCATCCCTGAGGAGGCATCTTTGACATTGATGCCAAAAAAGAAGAGATAGATCGTGATACCCAGATCACGCTTCAACCTGATTTTTGGGATGATCCCAAAGCAGCAGAAAAAGTATTACACGCGATAAAGAACCATAAAGTTTGGACGGATCAATTTGATGCGGTAACAGCTTCTGTGGAAGATACAGGGGTATTGTACGAGTTTTTCCAGGCTGGAGATGCAACGGATAAGGAATTGGAGGAGCAATACCAGATTGCTCTTTCGGATATCGAAGAACTGGAATTCAAGAACATGTTGAGTGCAGAGGAAGATCAGTTGGATGCAATTCTTCAGATCACTGCCGGGGCCGGGGGGACGGAATCCTGTGATTGGGCAGCCATGTTGATGCGTATGTATATCATGTGGGGCGAAAAACACGGTTGTAAGGTAACGGAGCAGGATTATCAAGAAGGAGATGTGGCGGGGATCAAGACCGTGACCCTTCAGTTTTCCGGAAACTTCGCTTACGGCTACCTGAAAGGAGAAAATGGCGTGCACCGTTTGGTCCGTATTTCACCTTTCGATTCCAATGGTAAAAGACACACCTCTTTTGCTTCGGTCTATGTTTATCCCCTGGTGGATGATAATATTGAAATTGAAATCAAGGATTCGGAGATCGAGTGGGATACCTTTAGGGCAGGTGGTGCTGGTGGACAGAACGTGAACAAAGTAGAAACGGCGGTTCGATTGCACCATAAACCAACCGGTATCATCATCAAGAATCAGGAATCCCGATCACAATTGCAGAACAAGGAAAATGCGATGCGTTTATTGAAATCGCAATTGTATGAGATCGAGATGCGCAAGCGCCAGGAGGCTACAGCTGCCATAGAGGGCTCCAAGAAGAAGATTGAATGGGGATCCCAGATCAGAAATTATGTACTTCATCCTTACAAGCTTATCAAAGACCTTAGGACGAATGTGGAAACTTCCAACACCCAATCTGTACTTGATGGAGATCTTGACAGTTTCCTAAAAGCCTATCTCATGGAATTTGGGGGATAAAATTTTGAATCTATTTTTTAAATATTGTCCTTTTAGGTTAATTGTTCCTAAATGGGAGCATATCTCAGGGATTTATGCTTATCTTAACGGTTGCATAATTAGATACCTGAGATATATTTATGAAGATCTTACCTACACCTGATAACGAAAAGGCACGGTTAGAGGCTCTGAACTCCTTCGGACTGATAGGGTTGGGGAAGATGCCAGAATTGGATGTTTTTGCCAAGCTGGCCTGCCTTTTGACAAATAGCCCCACCTGCATCATTGCTATCATGGAGGCGGACATGCAGCGAATCCAGAGCTGTATCGGAATGGATCTGGAAACAGTTGAACGGAAAAATACCGTTTGCCAATATACCCTGATGGGTGAAGGCCCCCTGATGATCCCAGACACCTTTTCTGATCCACGTACATCTGATAATCCGCTGATCCAAGCAGGCAATATCCGTTTTTATGCCGGTGTACCATTGAATGATGATCGTGGAATGGCCCTGGGGACGATCTGTGTGGTCGATTTTAAGGAGAAAACATTGTCGGAAAAGCAATTGGGGGAACTAACAAAACTTGGTGAAGCTGTTGTAGGCGTTCTACTTGCCAAAAGAAAGAGCCTTCAGGCGGGATATTTTAAGGAAATATTGTCAAATACGCAGAATATGATCTGTGTGATGGATGAAGGTTTCAGATTGAAGGAAGCGAACCCTTCTTTTGCTGATCTGTTCGGGATCCCAGTGGGCCAGCTCACGGGTATGGATTTCTTGGAGCTGATGCAGGTGAATGAGGAAGGAGAATTGTTGCTTCGGAACAACAACAATGAAATGCAGACACATACACTGATCTCTGGATTTCAGGAAGTTACCATAGATTGGAATATTAAATTCGATCCTAAGAACAGGGAAATCTTTGCATTCGGTCGGAATATAACCAGGGAAAATGCAGAGAAGTTGAAACTGGAGCTTTCCGAAAGAAGGTTCAGGAATTTCTTCGAGAACGGTATCGGACTGATGAGCATGCACGATATGGATGGGAATATCCTGGAAGTGAATGAGAAGGGCAGGGAGGTGTTGGGCTATAGGGCAGAGGAAGTCGAAGGGCTGAATCTCATCGACCTTATTCCCCAGGAGAACAAACATCTCTTAAGGGCCTATCTTGACAGGATCCAGGCCTATGGTGAGGCAAGGGGTATGATGGTGCTGGTTAGCAAATCCGGAGAGTGGATCTACTGGCTCTATAATAATATGATTGAGCAGGATGGAGAGGGCAGGCCCTATGTCGTAAGTACCGCCCTTGACATGACCGAGAGGATCATCTTGGAAAAGAACCTCTTACATACCCAACAGATACTTGAACAGACCAATCTAGTAGCACAGGTTGGGGGTTGGGAATCAGATCTTGTTAAAAATGAGATTTTTTGGTCGGATTCCACCAAACTTATCCATGGGGTAACGGTTGATTTCCAGCCAACTATGGAGAATGTTTTCGATTTCTATGCAGAGGAGGAAAAGAAATGCCTCCAGTCAAACTTTCATGAAGCTATAAAGGGCGGTAGACCCTACGATCTTGAACTGAAGCTAAAAAAGGACTCTGGCGAGGAGATCTGGGTCCGGATAAAGGGGATACCGGAGATGGTCAATGGACGGTGTGAACGTGTATTCGGCATTATCCAGGACATTGACCATAGCAAGCAAATGTTCCTGGAACTGGAACGTAAGGAGGCCATGCTACAATCTTTCGTGGAACATGTTCCGGCCTCAGTTGCAATGTTCGATAATGACCTTAACTATTTGGCAATCAGTCAACAATGGAGGGAGGAGTTCCACAAAGGCAGGTCTATTCAATTGAACCATAACCTTTATGAACTTTTTCCAAATATCCCGGATAAGCGAAAAAGAATATACGAGAACGCCCTACAGGGTATTGCCTACCGAAACACCGATGAGCTATTGTTGATCGAAGGGCGAGAGGAGGCTCAGCATTACAATTGGGAGGTCCGTCCATGGCGGTTGGGTGATGGTAGCATAGGAGGGATCATCATCTTTTCTCAGAACATCAGTGAACAGGTGGCCCAGAATGAAGAGCTCAAGAAGGCGAAGGAACTTGCTGATCTGTCCAGTAAAGCCAAGTCAGAATTCCTTGCCAATATGAGCCATGAGATCAGGACACCATTGAATGGAGTTATCGGATTTTCCGACCTTTTATTAAAAACCCCCCTGGATGATCTCCAGAAGCAATACCTTAAATACGTACATGAATCCGGTACCGGGTTACTCTCGATAATCAATGATATCTTGGACTTTTCAAAGATTGAATCCGGAAAACTGGAGTTATATGTCGATCGCTATGATATTTACGAAATGGTGAACCAGGTCATTCATGTCATCCTGTACCAGGCCCAGAATAAAGGTATTGAATTACTATTGAACATAGAGCAGGGTCTTCCAGGGGTCATCTTCATAGATGAATCTAGGATAAAACAGGTGTTGGTCAATCTATTGGGAAATGCCGTCAAATTTACAGAGAACGGAGAGATCGAACTGGGGGTATCAAAAGTTTGGATCAATGAGGAGATTGTTCGCTTGAAGTTCTCGGTCAGGGATACTGGGATAGGTATCCCAAAGGAAAAGCAACAACGGATTTTTGATGCCTTCACCCAAGAGGATAGCTCGGTTAGCAAACGTTTTGGAGGTACAGGCCTAGGCCTGACCATCTCCAACAACATACTGAAGTATATGGGGAGTGAACTGATGCTGGAGAGTACCCCTGGGATAGGTTCCACGTTCTGTTTTGAGATTGATGTTCCCTTTGAAAATCCAACCTCCCTAGAGAAGGCCTTGGCCGTGGAGAATGTACTTATCGTAGATGATAATGCCAATAACCGCATTATTCTGGAGCATATGCTCTCGTTTAAGGATGTACATACCCAATCCGTAGAAAATGGTTTCGGGGCACTGCAGTTGTTGATGGAAGGTCAGCAGTTTGATGCCATATTGATGGACTATCGGATGCCCATCCTGAATGGCCTGGAAACCATCGAAAAGATCAAGGATCTATATGAGTCAAGACAGCAGGCAACACCAATTCTAATCCTGCACAGCTCCTCAGAGGATCAGGAACATTTTGGTGACTTTCGACATCAGCCCAACTGCTACTGTCTGGCCAAACCTATCATTTCCGAGGAACTCTATCGAATCTTACGGAACAGGCCCAAAACAACCGATGAAATACAATCAGAGCCAGTGGATTCCAATCCCGGTCGCATTGAAACAGATCAGAAAAACTCAGGCCAGCATGAGCAAAAGCATATCTATAAGGTATTATTGGCCGATGATAATACCGTCAATATGGAACTGAACATACGATTGATCGAACAGGTACTTCCAAACAGTCTTACCGTAGGCGTAGAGAATGGTTTATTGGCCGTCCAAGAGTGCCACAAGGAGGATTTCGATCTGATCCTGATGGATATACAGATGCCATTGATGGATGGAACGGAGGCCACCAAAAGTATCCGAACCCTAAAGGGCTATGGACACACTCCGATCATAGGAATATCTGCAGGAACCATTAAGGGGGAAAGGGAGAGGTGCCTGGAGGCAGGAATGACCGATTTTTTGGCCAAGCCCATCCGGTTTGATGAATTCAGGGAGCGGGTGCTTAAGCAGCTTGGGCTCCATAAGCGTAAATATAACCTTACAGGGGCACTCGTACTACATATTGATAACCGGATAATCCGGCAGGCCACAGATTCAGATCCAGATTTTAGGAAGGTGTTCCTGGACCTGATCAAAAAGGAACTAAGATCCCAATGCGAACAGTTGAAAATGGCGGAAGACCAGGGCGATATGGAGGTTATCGGTCGTCTTCTCCATAAAATGAAAGGCACCTCAGGCACCTCTGGACTTGTTGAACTGAACAATCTGATTGTGGCATTGGAATCCTTGATACTGAGGGACCATGATTCGGCAACGGATATGTTAAATACCTCGTTCCGGGATAAAAAACCGGAAGATCCAATCCTGAATGAGGGTTTGGAAAATATTTATGCAGAAATTGAATTGATTTTTAAACTTTTAAAGCAGATAGAGGAGTAGATAAAATGGTTGTGTTATTGGCCGAGGACGATGAACTGATCCTCAGAACACTGGAACATAAATTGACCAAGGAAGGGTTCGATGTTGTGCTGACAAGAAATGGCCTTGATGCCATTTCCATAATCAGACAAGGAGGTATTGATCTGATTATTTCAGATATCATGATGCCCTTTGCCTCGGGCATTGAAATATTGGCCGAGGTCAAGATGATGGCCGAACCCATTCCCATCATCATGCTCTCGAGCATGGCTCAGGAGGAGATCGTTCTGGAGGCATTTGATCTTGGTGCCTCTGATTACATCATCAAGCCCTTCAGCCCCAATGAGCTGATCATCAGAATAAACAGATTACGGAGGAAATGACCATCTGATGGAGCCGGTACTGAACATTCATGAACTAATGATCGCTATCCAGGTCGTCTTGATCCTGGTGTTCCTTTTTACATTGGGTCTGCTTTTTTATAGTTTCAGGGAATATAAAGCGCTGGCGGACAAGACCCGATGGAAGAAGCTCCTGGATGATTACCTTATAAAATCGATAGTCACCCAAATGGAACAGTCCCTGCAGGTGGATCCGTCTCTGGAAAACTTGTGCAGGAAACAGACCTTCAGACGTTTTTTTATTGGTCAATTGATCGAATCTGAACGTAGGTTTACCGGTACTGCTGCAAAGACCATAATGAACATCTTTTACATTTACGGGTTGGATAAGGAAGCTTACCAGATGCTTTCCAACACAAGGCCCTACCTAATCGCCCGGGGCATACAGGCCTTAACAGTCATGCAGGTCAGGGAAGCACTACAGGAGATTCGAAAAAGATTGGAGCACCCTAGCGAAATTGTATACCAGGAGGCCCAATTGGGCATAGTTTATTTTGAAGGTTTCAAAGGACTAGCATTCCTGAATGGTGTGGAAAATATCATTTCCGAGTGGCAACAGCTCAGGATCCTGAATTCAATAAAGGTCCTTACGGAAGATGCTGTCACAACTCTTTTAGAGTGGTTGCATTCTACGAATGTTTCCGTCATCAGATTGGCCCTGAAGATAATCAGGAAATTCCAGTTATTTGAAATGGAAGGCGTGCTGTTGGAAAGATTGGAAAATTCGGACCTTAGGATCAAAGAGGAATTGGTCAGAACCCTGTTCAGTATTGAACAGGCAGATACCAGCACGGCATTGTTGGCCTATTTCCCAAAAGCGACCATGCAAGAACAGTTCTCCATAATAAAAGGCTTGGGACATACCCGCGCATTGGATAAATTGGATTTCCTGAAGGAACAACTGTTGGATTATCCACACCCTGAGGGAAAGGTTTTGATTGCCGAAGCAATGGCGAGTATGGGACAGATCCCTTTCCTGGTGCAACTTCGAGGACAGCTGCTACCCCAGGATCAGACCCGTTTGGTATTGAATCATGCCCTTAAGAGTAAGATATGAGCGAAGTAGCGAAGGTAATTTATGAAATAACCATTTGGTTATTCCTGCTCTATGCGGCGGGAATCTTTTCTATATATACATGGATAGCTATATTTTCCTATGGTGCTCTGGTGCGGTATAAACAGGGGAATGTCTTTACTGATTATTCAATCATTGCAACAGATCCAAATGCTCCAAGTTTCAGTCTAATAGCACCAGCATACAATGAGGGGATGACCATCGTGGAGAATGTACGTTCCCTATTGTCCATTTATTATCACAGATTGGAGATCATTATCGTTAATGATGGCTCTAAGGATGATTCCATTGAGCGATTGGTCAAGGCCTATCATTTAGTGCCTGTCCCTTATATCATAACGGGGAATCTGTCCACCCAAGAGGTCAAGCAGGTCTATAAAAGTACGAATCCGGCATTTAGGAAACTGATTGTTGTCGATAAGAAAAACGGGGGCAAGGCAGATGCGCTGAATGTGGGTATCAATATCTCCAAGTCAGATTATATCGTATGCATAGACGTGGACTGCATCATTGAACAGGATGCGGTACTCAAACTGGCCAAGCCCTTTATGGAGCAGACCGATGAACGTTTGATCGCTTGCGGTGGTGTAATTCGTTTGGCCAACAACTGCAGGATCGAACACGGGAAAGTACTGGAGGTCAACTTGCCCAAAAGCTGGCTGGGTCGTTCGCAGGCACTGGAGTATATCCGGGCATTTGTACTGGGAAGGATGGCCTGGTCCCGTGCAAGTGGATTGATCCTGATCTCTGGGGCCTTTGGGGCATTTGATAAGGAGATCGTTCTGGCTTGCGGGGGATATGACCATACTACTGTAGGAGAGGACATGGAATTGGTGGTGCGTATGCGCCGCTATATGATAGAGCATAATTTACCACATCAGGTGATCAATATCCCCGATCCATTGTGCTGGACAGAGGTTCCTGAAGATAAAGAAGTACTAAAGAAACAACGTAACCGATGGATGCGCGGTACGATGGAAACCCTTTGGAAACATCGCAAGCTGATGTTTAACCCGAAATATGGAAAGCTCGGCATGGTCAGTCTTCCGTATTGGTTCTTCTTTGAATTCCTGGGACCGTTTGTGGAGTTTTCAGGATATGCCGTCTTTTGGATCTTTGTTTTTACCGGGACCATCAACTGGTCTTTTTTTATCGCGTTGTATGCTCTTGTCGTCTTTTCGAGTGTACTGTATTCCACATATGCCATTGCTGTT
This sequence comes from Sphingobacterium sp. 1.A.4, assembly GCF_002734245.1. NCBI lineage: Bacteria > Pseudomonadati > Bacteroidota > Sphingobacteriia > Sphingobacteriales > Sphingobacteriaceae > Sphingobacterium > Sphingobacterium sp. 1.A.4. The sequence goes on along the minus strand of NZ_PEAZ01000001.1, from coordinate 90,937 downwards.
GATCTGGTCAGCCGCCAGGTCTATTCCAAACAGAAGGATATGCGGAAATTGCTCCTAACGGCTGTATTTGAACCTTTTTATTTCCATCCGTTGGTCACCTGGGCTGGAATTCGCGGCATGGTAGATTATTTCCGCAAGAAAAGCGGTTGGGGCGAAATGACCCGACAGGGCTTTTCACAGGAAAACCAGGAAAGTTTAAGGGCCAGGCTGGTTAGGGCGGGGCAGCATATCCTGCAACATTTCTCTATGGTCGGAAGTCTTTTCATCGGCATTGGGCTTGTTTTTTCCGTGATCGAATGGTTGCACTATGGATCATTTATCCATCAGTTCAAAGGGTTAACTGAGTTTTTAATCCTGATCGGGAACAACCTGCTTTACAGTTTTACGCTACTAGTTGTTCTTGGGATGCTGTTCGGTCTTATTCACCTGCTTAACAGTACACTTTCCAAATGGTTATTTAATCTCCTTCTGGCGATTCTACTGATTTCCCAATTGCTGCTGGCCTACTACTTTTCATCCTCGAGAAACCTGTTGGGATCCGATCTCTTCTTTTATTCCGCTGAGGAAATAAAAAACATCCTGGAATCCAGTCAGGTTCTGACCTTGAAGAATATCCTTGCCCTGTTTGCCGGTCTTTTGGCTATCTATAGCCTTTTCCATTTTTTAGCTAAAAAATGGAAGGGCTCTACATATTTGGGATTAGGCTTAATGGGATTAGGTATTACCAGTATCCTTCTGCTGAGCCTATCCATGGAGTTCAATAGTGATAGGGACGAATCTGTTCAGACCGCCGAACGGAGTAAACTGGGGTTCTTTGTAGGATCCAATACCGAACACCTGATGCAGGAGATGAAGGCTGGATATTTTGACAGTAATCCAGGAGCTGTCTATGCGGGTATTTCTGCGGATTACCCATTCCTAAAACAGGAACAAACGAAGGATGTGCTAGGCCCATTGATGGTCAAGACCGATAAGGTTCCCAATCTGGTACTGATCATTGTTGAGGGATTGGGGAATGCCTATTCAGACCCCAAGGGCTATATAGGGGATTTTACCCCTTTTTTGAGCAGTCTGAAGGATAGCTCAATGGTGTGGGAAAATGCCTTAAGCTCTTCCGGTAGGACATTCTCAGCACTTCCGACCCTTTTGGGATCTCTTCCCTTTGCCAGTGCCGGATTCCTGGAACAGGCAAATTATCCCGATCATTTCAATCTCCTGAACGTACTGAAGCATAACCATTTCCAAACCGCTTTCATTTACGGTGGTGATGGTAATTTCGATTTCATGGCCAAATACCTGGAATTCAACAGGACCGATAAGATCATCGAGCAACGGAGTTTCCCCGAGGGTTATCGCAAGCTGCCAAGTTCAGCTGGTGAAAGCTGGGGATATGAAGATCAGGCCGTGCTGGACCAATTGTACAGGCAAGGGGATGGTGCGACGCCTCCATATTTTCATATCGCCCTTACCTTGTCCACCCATAATCCTTTCTTGATCAATGATGAGAAGAAATATGCGGATCTATATGAGAAGCGCCTTCAAGATCTTAGATTGACCAAGGAACAGCGTACGTTTGCCTTGGCCAACAGGAAACAACTGATCTCTGTGATTAACGTAGATGATGCCCTTAGGGAGTTTTTTTCCAAGTATGCAACGAGGGCCGAATTCAAGCATACGATTTTTGTGATAACTGGTGATCATGCCATGCCGGAAATTCCCCTGCAATCCAAGATCGATCGCTATCATGTACCTCTTATCCTGTATTCGAAAATGCTTAAGGTAAACAAAAGGTTCACCAATATAGTCAGCCATTTCGATTTTGCCCCTAGCTTGATAGCCTTTTATCGTCAGAATTATGGTTTGAAAGTACCACAAAAGGTTACCTGGATAGGAAATGGCCTGGATATCGGAGGTAGTAGACCGGGCATTGGTATTCCGATCATGCAGAGCAAGTCCCAATTGATCGATTTTGTCTATGATGGATACCATATCAATGATCAAAAACTCTTTCAGTTGGATAGGTCCCTGAATGAGGATCCGGTTGGTGAAGATGTTAAAGGATCAATCATAAGTGATAGGTTCGAGCAGTTTCGGGATATGAACAAGGATTTTATCCGCTCGGGCAAACTGATGCCCGATTCGGTTTACCATGAGTTCTTTAAGCAGTAAACTGGTCCTAGAACCTTCTTTTATATCCCAGGCTGATATCAAACTGGTCATCCTTGGTCTGCGGTCTGTATTCTACGTTATAATAGGTCCAGGTAATGGAGAACAGATTCTTCGATCTAACCGTGAAATTGTAATCCAGACCCGCTTTAAAGGATTTCAATCTATATGGATTTTCGGAAAAGAGGTTTTCACGGTTCTCCTCAGGGCTGATGCCGGTACCCACGATAAATCCCAAATAATCATCCGCGCCCCTGGTATAATATCGAACAGTTCCGGCATATGATTGGGAGATGTTCTCATTATCAGGAGTGAGGTATGTTCTGGCATTGAACCAGAAGTTTCCATAGTATTTTCCGATAGATGCGGTGTACATCCAGATATTCTCCGTAAATTTCAACTGTCTATAACCAATCTCAGCTTCAAAGCTTTTCGGTAGGTTAGCGTAAAGGGATGCCCCGGACCTGAATCTTGGGAATATGCCCACGTTTTCGGAATATCCCACACCCAGGTACATGTAGAATATGTTGGAAAGTCGCGGATAGGACTCCAGTTCAAATTGAACACCATTGTCTGCAAATTTGTTTGCGTAGTTTGTCCGGAATATGAATGAACCTATGGGTGTGGCACGCTTATAACTTGTACCTAAAACATGCCAATTGTCCTCAAACTGGGTGTTAAAGTACATGAAATTATAATTGATTCCGATTTCATGTCCTGTTTCCTGGTTCTTTAAACGAGCCAGCATATCCCTGGCCTCCCCATTTTTGGGGTTTACCTCCAAAAGGGATTGGAGAGAGTTCAGGGCATCATCATATTGTTTCGCGCTCTGAAGGATCTTCGCCTTTAATAAAAGGAGGTATTCTGTTTTTGGCGAGATGGACAGGCCTCTATTAACGATCTGCAAGGCTTTGGGGTGCTGGCCTTCCCAATACTCTAGGGAACCATAGGCTAGGTAGAAATCAGGATCCTGGGGGGGGGTAAGCGCGATCATTTGAAAAACCATACGGGCGGAATCAGGCTGATCGGACCAGGTGTATAATCTTCCCAGGAAGACCTGGATGTCCGTATAGTCAGGGCTTCTTGTCAATGCCTGTTTCGCGATATTAATTGCCCCGGGATAATTTTTGTTCTCAAATGCTTCAATCCTTGCTTTTTGGAAAAGCTGATCAGAGTTAAGCTCCTGTGAATGGGCTGTGCTGGTTCCGAGGCACAATATGACCCAAATGAGCGCAGGATATAAAAAGTTATTGTAGAGGAATGATTGTTTTCCGTGTAAGCGCATGATGATATAGTTTATGCAAATGTAATAAATCTACCTGTCATTGAGAGAAACTTCGCTGCCCCAACCAGGCTATCTGTTAATTTCGGGATACAAGACGAGCAGGCCTTGAGGATCATGCTGTCAGGACAGGCGATTTGCAAATATGCGCACTTTCCAGCTTCCCTGTGGGAACCTGCAATGAGGGATGATCTTGGCAATGAGGGATCAGGGTCAATGGTCTCCCTGTTCTTGGATCTTTGAACCCCTTACGGCGTTTTATGCTGGACCTACAGAGGTAAAATATCCGGGTTCGTCCCGGTACATTCAATTATCCCCTGCAATAAGGTTTTCCATACGACCTTAAAATAGGGGTGCTCTGGAGTTCGGGTATAATAAATTTGGGCCACTGTATATTTCCCATTGGCATCCGGATTACTGTCCTTGATCAGAAAGGTATTTGCCAGAAGGGACAGAAAGCCTTTCTTTCCTTTCTTACCACTATCCGGATCCTGCAATATGCTCACTTTAAAATGGTCATAATCAAAATGAAAGGTCCCGTTACTATTGACGTCGTCCCCATGGATATCAAATTTAATCTGTCGGATATTCCCCGAATTGAGCTCGATGTTCAATAATGGAATCAGGATCTTGTTGTATGCAGGTGCTTGCATCCTTTCCAGAGACCCTTTATAACTGTATCTCCCATTTCTGCTCAACATATCAAAGTTAAAATGGGCCTTCAACAATCCTTCCCCCATTGCGTATCCCTGAAGATCTGCTTCCATATGGCTGTTCCTTCTCAAACTTAGGGTATCATTGTTCACATTCCTTAAAGTTCCTTGGATCTGGTTGAAATGGACCGTGCCGTCCCGATTGTATCTCTTGCTCCTTTCCGTATAACTTAAACGGATTCCTTTCAGATCCACCCGATCCAGGATGATCCGTTGGTTGAATGCCATGATCTGTTGGGCCGGATTCTCGCCGATCTTTGATACATTCTCCTGTTGGTACCGTTTATCCTTGGAAAGGTCGATATTTCCCTTCTCCAATAACAGATGTTCAGCTCTTATCAACCTATCCTGGATAAACCTTCGCAAGTGCAGACCGGTCATCCTGAAACCTCCCAATTTCAAGTCGATCATCGATTTGTTCTCTTGATCGTTCTTTGCAAAGGTGGTCCTGGATACCATGGGTCGGATCATAAGGTCCGACATAGTCAATAAACTGTCCTTGGCATTCAGCCTTAGATCCTTTAAGGAAAGTTTATAGGGACTGTTGGGTATTTCAAAATCAAATTGGGGCAAAGATACCTGGATATCCTTTGCAAATAATACCCTTGAAGGGTTTTGTTCTGACTTACCATCGATCAGAAAATCCTTCATTTCCAGATCAATTTTTTTTACATGAAGGTCCTCTCCGTCATTTTTTATCGTCAGATCGGCTTTTTTGATATCGATAATTCCAATATGTAGGGACTTGAGATGCTTCTGGAACAACTCATAGGCCATTTTGGGTTTCTCTTTTTTCTGATTGTTTGTTTTATGTTGATGAAGGACAAGATTCAGAGCATCCAATCTAATGGAGGATATGCGCAATTTTTTGTATAGAAGCAGATCGATGATCCCTAGCCCTGATAGTCTCAGGCTTGGTGAACTGCCTTCAAGAACGAATTCAGTGAGCGAATCCTGACTATTCAGTTTTTTGAGGATGTTGGGGTCGGCAGAAAGTTTGAGTTCCTGTATTTGGATGGTCCCAGTTGCCAAGGTCACATCCAGATCTTTCATATCTAATTTATATAGGCCATCCGATCCTTCATGAACCTTTTGGGTGATTTCACTTTTCAGGTATGGTGCAAGATAGGAGGATAATATCCAAGAGGCTATTAAACCGATTAGAAGGATACTGCCTAGGCTGTTTAAGATTATTCTTAGGGTGCGATTTTTCTTCGTTTGATCGCTTTTTCTGTTAACCATTAATGGAGGAACCGATGAAGGGCGGTTTTGTTTGGTATGGAAATGCCATAATTCCTGCGTTCTGGACTCCAAAGGCCCTGAAGAAAATAATAGCCAGTCAATTTATCTGAGTTGGGCTAGGGGCCCATTCATAATGTTGGAATCATTGCATATAGGATTAATTACTTCCCTTATTTTCTATTTTAAGGTTATTTGGAAAAGGCTGGATCGGATGATTTTTAAGCTTTTATAAAGATTATCAAAAATGTCAGGTAACTATTTGGTAATGATGCTTATTGCTTTGCTTTTCAACGTGTTTCAGTTAGATTATAGCTCATATAATAATTATGAGGAGAAATTTATTCAGCATTTATAAAACCAAATGATGTTTGCTTATTGAAAAAAACGGTGTAAAATGTAGTCATTGTCGGAAGAACTCGACCATTTTTTATCTTTTAAAGACTTTATCTATTTAAGACAGATTGTTCACCATCACTTTGTAGTTTCAAGACCTCAAGACATTTCAATAACTGCTATAGTAAAGTAAGGATAAACTATTGGGCAATTAGCTGCCCGGTCCGAGCTATCTGCACAAAGTATGGTGAAGACCCAAGCAATGGTTAGGACAGACAATATTGAACAGAGTTTCGAAAAAACATATTATTATTAAAGATATTTGCCCACATAATTGTTGGAATGCAGTGGTCTGTGACCCATCGGTCGGATTGGTCGAAATAATCCTTATTAAAAATGGGCAGCACGCTTGAGTGCTACCCTAAAATAAAACCTAATCGTTCCATCAGGATTGATATTGTACGATCAACTCTGACTAATGAATGTTTAAATCTAAAAAAACTATTTAAAAAACACAAGCCTACGATCGGGAGATGTAGGCTTGCTGACTATTTATTAACCAAAAGTCTTAAGACTTATATTATCAAAGTGAATATAGAAAAAAATATACTAAAATAAGCCCCGCCTGTTGATATAAAGGGGATGGACACGAAATCTTTAGGTTAAAAGTGTAGTATAATTGATTTGGAGTATCTGTCTTCGCCTGGATAGGATATATTCGTTAGCATAATTGTAAAAAAAAGGCTAATGTTGATACATCCCATTGCTTAGAAAATCGCTATCCTCGACTTTCATCTCCCGTAATCCGTCAATACGGTAGGTGATTGCATTCCATAACTTGAAACTGCGAATTTATTTGCGCCTGCCATTTTTCTAAAATTCATCCATGCAATTTTCGACCTTGTTCCATTTCTTTAATCCAGAATGGCTATTCTTCTTTTCATACAAGGTGACATTTAATGTCGGTACTGATTTCCTGTTCAGGATTATCTTTGGCCAATAAGCAATCTTCTGGTCTTTTGCATTCTGGCGGGCAGTTCAATGTTTTTTCAAATACTAAAATATCCGACCGGAACAAATCATCAATAATCTCCTTTCCCGATATAACCTACTTTTCCATTAAAATTCTATTTAAACTAACATGAATTCGAGATAAGCAAAATCTCAAATCCGATCTTTTAGTTTGAGTACACACCACTTTTGTCCAGATAGATTTCATTCCTTCCATTCTGGAAAACCTCATCAATAGGTGCAAAAACATCGATTAGATCCTCGCGATAACCTTCCAATAAAAATTCTATGCTCTCTGGACTAACCTTATACATGTTATAGATAGCATCCTCCTCCAGGAAACTGATGTCCGATTTGAGCAGGTTGACTTCATATCTTTTAAATAGTTCAATTGCTGAAGCCTTGTCGATCTTTACGAGGTTTTTTGCCGAGAGGTCAAAGCTTTGCATTTCTTTCTGCAATTTCTCCGAATACCTATTAGTGAGGTATTTTAGGTACAGATCTCTGTCTGCTGTCCTTAGGGCTTCATTTCTGTAAGCGATCTTCTCCGGAGACATGTCGAACTCAAATAGTTCAGGTTGTTCTTTATAATGGAAATGCTCATTGAATTTTTCCAATCTTTCATCCAAGGTCATATTTTTTCTTTGTTCATGTTTCTGAGGCCAAATTAGATAAAAAATCCGAACCAATTTACATGAACAAATACTTTTTTTTCAGGACAAAATACCTGGGATAACCGCTGATTTTAAACCAAGGACTTAAATGGGGCTCAGGTGCTTGAACTAAACATTCCACGATATTCATACCTGTAGTGAAATTGAATATCACCATTCCATTATTGTCCTACCATTTCAACACAAATGTACATATTGAATACGGCCTTGAATGATTTAAAATCAAGTGCTGGTCCTGGTTAATGGTTGCCAGCTCCCTATGGGTAGATGGAACAACTTATTTTCCATTTCGGGGATAGATCGGAGCTGAACCCCGAAGTAGGATTATCGCTATTGCCAGGAGTGCCCAGGATCCGGAATTCCCAAAAGCGAAACAGTATTTGTGCCCAGCGTCCGAAGTGCAATAAGCAGTACACCAGAAGTCCCACTACATCCAATCGGGACTTATAACCAAAATCATTCTCCGAGCAATAACCGAGCCTTTCGGATATTGGCGTCAAAAACCGATAAGGACAAAGATTCTTCTAGAAAATTGCCTTTTTTATGGACTATGGTGCCTATCTATCGGAACTCGAAAAGATCATTATCCACTGTTGGGCAAGAGCCATCCCTTGGTTATAAAATGCACCTGCCAAAAACCGGAAAAGGAGTATGGGAAAATATTTTCCCATACTCCTTTTTAATCCAACAATAAGCGTCCTTTGCGGTGCCCTTGCTTGCAGCGGCAGCCATTTTTATGAACGAACGGTCAAGCTGCCCGCTGTTGATTTATTTCTTCAGATTGATAAAGTCCACCATGATCTTCGCACTTTCATCCAGAACGAAATCGTATTCTATCTTGGGTTGTGGTTGGCCCTCTTCCCACAATGGTTTTCCCTCGAAAGCTAATTGCTTATTGATCCTATCACGTAATTTCAAACGGTTCTTTTCTCGTTCAGCCTTCAGTTCCGCTTCATTCAGGCTTACGGATGGCATCTGTTCCGCTCTATTGAATTCCTCGATATCTTCCAATAGGAAACTGTAGGCTGGTGATTTCTGAACACGGGCCTTATGCAGGGTTTCCAATTTGCTGTTGGTTCCCGTCAGTTCCCGGATCTTTGAAAAATTGGTCGGTTTGATCTGGTCCCAGGGCAATGCCGAAGGCTCTGAACTTTCTCCGAATTTCTCCGCGGTATACTGGGTCGGAAATGTGACATCCGGGGTGACCCCCTTATGTTGGGTGCTGCTTCCGTTGATACGGTAGAATTTACCCATCGTAATATTGATCTGCCCAAATTCAGGTGCTCCATTAGGGGTATCCGGATCATTGTTACCAGCTGCTTTGATCAAAATCTTATTGGTTGCTGATATAAATCGGGACATATCCACCGCACTCTGAACCGTACCTTTACCATAGGAGGTTGAGCCAAGGATGACACCACGACCATAATCCTGGATGGCACCTGCGAAAATCTCTGAGGCCGATGCCGAGAAACGGTTGATGATCACACCAAACGGACCTTCCCAGGCCAAGCCCGGTTCTTCGTCACTATCCACCTGGACGCGGTTCCTGGTATCACGAACCTGTACAACAGGTCCTTTGTCGATGAACAATCCGGTAAGTTCTACAGCTTCTACCAAAGAGCCGCCGCCATTGTTCCTCAGGTCCATTACGATAGCGTCGACCCCATCGCGTTTCAGGCTGTCGATGATCAATCGGACATCTCGGGTGGTACTCTTATAATCCGGGTCCCCTCTTCGGACTGCCTCAAAATCTATATAGAATTTCGGAAGGTCGATTATACCAACTTTATAGTCCTTTCCATCCGTTCCTTTCACTGTTTGGATCTTACGTTTTGCGGATTCCTCCGAAAGGACGATCTTCTCGCGGGTTAGTGTGACTGTTTTTGGCGGGGTGGACAATGCCGCTCCGGCAGGTAGAACCTTCAGGCGGACAACCGTTCCTTTCTTACCTTTGATTTTTGCGACCGCCGCATCCAAGCGCCATCCGATAATATCCTCGAACTCACCGTTTCCTTGTGCTACTGCAACAATGCGGTCATTGATCTGCAGGGATTTTTCCTTAAATGCAGGGCCTCCGGCGATGATCATCTTGATGGTCACCATTTCGTTTTCCATCTGCAATTGGGCACCGATACCCTCCAGCGTGTTAGACATGCTCTCGTTGAAACCTTGTGCCAAGGATGGGTTAAAATAGTTTGTGTGCGGATCCACAGCGTCCGTAAAAGAAGTCATGATCACTTGGAATGCATCATTGGCATTCGTTTTTTTGATCTGGGATATCAAGTTGTTGTAACGGCTGCGCAAGGACTCCTTGCTTTTATCCAGGTCGAACTTTGCTGAATCCGTTGATGCCAACTTTAGGTTCAGAAGATCATACTTGACCCTTTTGCGCCATTGGTCCTTCACCTCTGCAGCGGTTCTGAACCAAGGTAGTTTCTCACGAAAGCTGGTGTAGTTTTCATCCAAGGTAAAATCGTGGACTGCATCGATCTGTGCCAAGGCATAGTTCATGGCCTCAATATAGCGGTCCACATATTTGCTGAAAATGTAGAAGGTGCTTGTGAGGTCCCCTTTTCGGAAATCCTGGGAAATGCTGTTCTTGTACTGTTGGAAGTCATCGATGTCCGATTGCAGCAGATAGTTTTTTCCTGGATCAATTGTCTCGATGAGGTTGTTGTAGATTATGTTCGACAGGGAATCGTTCATGGTGGCTTTCTTATAGCTGACATTCTCCAGAAGATTCGCAACCTCCTTTGCTATGATTTCATGCTGTGTGGTCGGCCTCAGCTCCATTCCCTGCTTCTCCAGGTTTACTCGTGGTTTTGCGCCGCAAGCGACCACTGAAATCAACGCGAGACAAAAAATAAGATTTTTAAACATATATGTTCCTGACTTTAGATGTAATTATTTCCTTGTTTTATCAAAATATGTTAAAATTAATCAAAATTTCAACAATCCTGCGTTGCCACAACGTAAAATAATCATGCCAATTGTCAAAAATTCGTGGTTTTAAGTTTATTTAACCAAAAATCGACATTCATTCTCACATTTCTCCATACTGGGTCCGGTGATGTCTATACGGATGGGTTAATGTGGGCAGGAAAAGGACATGGGTATTTGGACAGCACTGTTATAGGGCGGCGAGGCTTCAAGGGAAGACTTCTCGGCGCAATTGCCAATAGTCCACTAGAGCGGATTCTGCTTCTTTATAATCCCCCAATTTCATATAGGTGTCCCCCAGTTTATCGGAGATGGCCAACTGAAGGATTTTATTGTTCTCCCGATTGGCCATGGACATGGCTCTTTCCAGTTCCAGTTTGGCCACACTATAATTCTGCTGGACATACTTGGAATACCCCAGCATATATTCCATTTCGGCCAAATCGTTCCGGTAATCCCTGGAAATGGCAAGCTCCCGGGCCTGGATAAGGAACCACTGCGCCTGGGTGTGTTTGTTCTGAATCTGGTAGATCCTTGCCAAGCTTGTCCATGCGTTGACTTTTCCCATGGTATCCTTGATCTTATTATATAGGGGGATGGCCTTTCTGATGATCGTGTTCTCCGCTGCACGGTAATTCCTGCGGTCCGCCTCGCTGCGTGCTATGGCGACCAGGATATCAGCCTGGTCCTTTATATCTCTGTTGATGGATGCACTGCTCAAGTAGCTCTCCTGCAGGGCAGTGGCTCCATTGTTGTCCCCGATATACAGCAGGGTGTTTGATAGGTTGAACTGGAGCGCCATACGTTCGGATCCGGGCTGCAGACCGCTCATTCCGGACCTCAGGACTGAAATGGCCTTGGATGTCTCCCTGTTCCTAAGAAGTTCAAGGGCAAATTCGTTGGCGATCCCTGCTGCCAGGGGCCTGTTGTTGTTCTGTTGTAGTTTATTGATCAATTCCTCCCATTGCTCTGTGGAGCTGGGCAATGGGTTGATGTTCTGAAGGATATACCCTTTGTTGGAGGTGCTCCTAAATCCTTCAATGAGTTTTTGGTAATCCAGATGGTGAGAAATGGAGTCAAAGAAGTCGGATTTCTCCCTATAAGTATCCACCAGTACCTCTTGCTGGCTCCTTGGTGCAGGGAGAACGTATACTTCGGGACCAATGCCATCGAAGTCTGTGTTGTACTTTGTGACAAATCCAGATGGGTCCAAGGGTACCTTGCCAGGTGTCTGGGCATGCGCCATCATCCCTATGATACAGGTGCCCACCAAGGCCAGCCAATATTTTTTCGATAAATCCGGAATATAATTCATATGGTCCAAATCTACAAAAAAATGTACTCAGTAGGAAAATTGCAAATTGGCGATGGATGTCCCACCGGTTAGCTTACAGATTAATCACTTTTCAGGTTATCGGTTATGTCTTACGCGCGGAATCCCGGTGACAAGGCTCATACAAAAAAATGATCCATGCTATTGACAGGATGTATAAATAATCGGATGTTTGATCCATAAACCTTATAAGAATGGAATTCGGAATCAGAGAGATTACTTCGGGGGATCCGGTCGTTTCGGATCTGCCACAGGACTGGCAGGACTCCCTGTACAAGATCCTGTTCATCAATGAATCCGGCTGCAGCCTACGGGTTAACGGAAAAAAAGTGGAGCTAGAACCCCTAAGCCTGGTCTTCCTTGCAAAAGGCATAGGGATTGCCCCTTGCAAAGGGGAGTCACGGATTTTCCAGATGCTCTATTTCTCCCAGGGGTTTGCTGCCCGGACCGAGGATGAACTTTCCTTTTTGCTGAGCTTTGGACCACTTCAGAAAAGTTTGCAGGGGTATACCATATTGAAGCTCACCGAACAATATTCGAGTTACTACCATTTAATGGTCAGCCATCTGGAAATGGCAAGGTGCAATTACAACCGTGCCATCTACCGGGATCTTGCTTTCAATATGGTAAGGCAGATCCTGTTGATGGGACATATCTATCTGCAGCAGTCCGAGTATGCCCCAGTGCACTCTGCCGATAACGAGTCCAGACTGGTCAGCGAGTTCCGTATCCTTGTCCAGAAGTCAGTCCAGAGAGAGAGAAAGGTTTCCGGATATGCCGACCAGCTCAAGGTAAGCCAGCGTAAACTCACGCAGATCACCAAGAGGATAACAGGCAGGACCCCTAAGGAGCTGATCAACGAGCATCTGGGTGATCTGGAAAAACGGATGCTAGCCGATGGGGACAGGAGCATAAAGCAGATTGCCTGGGACCTTGGCTTCAGGGATGTGAACAATTTCAGTGCGTCATTTTCCAAAAGGTTCGGTATATCACCCAAGGAATTCAGGAAAAAATGGAGATTGTAACATTTGTGGGTCAAATCGATTTTTTTTTTTTATCCGGTGGGCCCATGTGATGAAAAAAAAACTATATTTAGTCAATCAGAAAAAGGAGGGGAAATGAACAGGATCATATTATCTTTGTTGTTGTTGATCGGAGCCGGCATCATGGTTTCCAATGGGCAGAGCGTAAGGTTGAACATCGTACTGAACCGCGTCCAGAACCTCACCATCCATCCACAGCAGGAGCAGATCACGCTCTCATATTCCAATATGGATGATTATAGGCAGGGGGTCCAGAGCCTACAACTTGCCCATATTTCTCTGTTCAGTACCGAGGCATTTGAGGTCAAGGTCAAACTTGCCAACTCCGAGTTCATCAGTCTGGATAGCGGACCAGGTCGCAGACATCCGCTCTCTGGAATCAGGATGAACGCAAGGGCTGTCGTCCATGATGGGGACCTCTCGATGAACCAGGTCAGCCTGGATAACCGAGAGTCGGTCTTTATATCTTCCGGCCGTCCGAACCTCGGGGCCACATTCGATGTGACCTATATCGGTCCCAGCGGTAGCGACCTCCTTGACTTGGCATCCCAACAGCAGGCCCTCACACTGACCAATGACATCCTGTACAGTATCGAGACCAGGTAGGGCTCTTCAAGGTCCCCTTTGTGCAAATGGGGATTGTGGATGGTGGTACCTATGCTCTCAGTGACATTCCTGGAAATCGATCTGATGCCCATCCGGATGGTAGCGTACGCTTGTAGAGATGTGACTACATAAATTCCAACGGAACGTTTTTCATAATTTTTAAGCATAAAATCATACTTTTTTTTAGGCAGATACCTCTAGTTTTGCATCATCAATTTCAACCGGCATCCAAACATGGTAGGGTTGAAATAGAATCTTGAACAAACTTAACTAGATAGAAAAAAATGAAAAAAATGATCCTGATCGTTGCAGTTATCCTAGCTGGCATCAACATGGTGAACGCGCAGACAACTTCCGGTAGCGCAAAAGTAAAAGTGAACGTTATCCTTAACCCTTTCCAGACCATCAGCATTGGTTCCGGTGCTGGGCAGGACGGTCCGGTGAGCAGTGGGTATGATGATGAGGTGACCTTGGAATATAAAAACACCCAGGACTACAACAATGGAGTGGAGAAGAACGTCCTAAGGCAGCTCAAAGTTTCATCCGTTGGCTCAGGTTATCAGGTGAACGCAACTCTTTCTGATGGGGCAAAGCTTAAGAAAGCCCAGGGGAGTGGTGAGGATCTAGTGGATGCCAGCCAGGTGCTGAAGATTGCCGTTGGCAATAAGCAGACCCTGGATGCTGCTGCAAACATGAGCTGGGGTCCATTCGGCAGCTCCAGCGGAGCGGAATCTTCCGTACTTGACCAGGAGATCGATGTGAAATATATCGGAAAGCCGATCACGAATGCAGATCTTCTCAGAAAGATGTTGAACAACAAGGAATCCATTGCGAAATATTCAGTGGATGTGGTTTACACGATTGCTGCAAACTAATCATCCAAGAAGTTTTTCTGAAAAGCAGGGCCATTTAGGATGGATCCCTGCTTTTCTGTATACCTGGTAAAATTATATAATAGCATGAAATTTATTTACGTTCTCTGCCTAATGGTGCTCTCGGGGATTCATTGTGGCCACGCCCAGACAGGTCTTACTGCGGGTCCCCCCAGGATCTATTTTGTATCGGAGCCGGGACAGGAGCAGGTCCAGTTCGTGGAGGTGAGCAATCCAAGTGCGGACTACGAACTGCAGTTGGCTGTTTCGTTCGAGGACTGGTCCTATTCGGAACTGGGCGAGAACCAGCTCTCAACGGGTGGGTCGCTTTCCAATTCATGTGCCGATTGGTTATCCGTTTCAGAAAAGTATTTTTCGCTCAAACCCGGTGAATCCAAACGTATCCAGCTCCGGATGAAGGTCCCGGAAAACGGGGCGGTGGATCCGGATGTTCCGGTTCATACAGCCATGCTGTTCATCACCCAGATGAACCCAAGGGCCCGCCAGGAAAGGGATGGGGCGAATATCCGGCTTGCGGTCCGCTCAGGGATCAAGGTCTACCATAGATTTCCGGCAAGGGAGTCGATCGATCTGGAGGTCACCGATCTCAGGCCCATACTTCTGGATAGCATTGGACGATTCCTGGAGGTTAGTTTCCGCGTTGAGGGAAACGTGTGGGTCGAAGGAAGGATCAGGGCCGAGTTCCTGAACCAGCAGGATGGGAGCAAGACCCAATTGCAGGACATAAGTCTGTACAGCCTGCCGGGGGACCGAAGGAAACATTACATCCCTATACCCCAGGATCTCTCAAAGGGCAAGCACCTGGCTTCTGTGATGTTCCTTTTCGAGGACCAGGACCTGGTGAAGATCGCGGAAATCGAGTTCAATTCGGAGGAGTGAAATGGGTGGATGCTGCAGATCCTTCGTGGGTTTTATTTTCTTATACCTAGTGAACCTTGGCCAGTTGGGGGCTCAGGTACAGTTCACTGTGTGGTCGGATAATTATTTCCAAGTCAGTTCGTACCTTGGAAGGACCACTCCAGAGCGATTCAATTCCTTCCAGTTCAATATCTCCGGACAGGGAACCATTGTGCCCAGGTGGAGCATTGGGGTCAGGGTACTTGAACCGATCGTCCCCATTTCCGGAGGGCCCAACCGGTCGGGTAGGGCCTTCCCAAGCGAAAGGATTTCGCTGCAGTGGACCCTGGATGACAACCAGTCCGTTTTTTCCCTCGCCGGGATTGGAGCATCACGCAATCCGATTAAACTTCAATCCTCATCTGAGGTCCGGTTGATCGAATCCTCCGGCCAGCCATTGGCTTCGCATGGATCTCATTATGTTCAGTACAGGCTTTTCGGCCTACTGAAGGTCGAGCCGGGCAAGTACCTGGAGGAGTACCTCAGTACGGACCAATATAGGCATATCAAGTACAGGATCCCATTGGTCTTCACACTGTATGATGCTCAGGGGAAGGTTTTGGGTATGCAGCGGGTGAACTATGAAATGCAGATGCCCCCCAACCTTAGCGATGGTGGAATGGTCGATGTAGAACCGGATTTCGGATTCTTTTTCTCTCCCCAGACTGCCACCGCGAATTTGGAGTTCAGGAATTCCAGAGATTATGCACAGGGGGTCTCCCTGACCATCAATGATGCCCTCAAAGTGAATTCCGCGACCGATTTCGAGGTCAGGGTCAGCTCGATGGATAGTGAATTCAGAGGGGTTAATTCGTCTTTTATTCCAGTTTCCATCCTTTCGGTTCAATTACTGCCGGGCCAAGGCTCGATAATTCAGTCGAACCCCAGGACTATAATCTCCCAAAATGAGTCCCTATTGGCAAGCTGTCTTTCCTCGGATAAGGGAGTCGAACGCAGATTCCATCTGGAGTACCAGGCAAAACCGACCATACAGCAGATCAAGGGGCTCTCCATGGGGAGCTATCAGGTCTCCATCCTCTATCTTTTATTACCCAGGTAATGAAGGTAAAAGTAACCATCAAACATGTTTTTTATATCCTGGAGGCCCTTTGCCTGACCATCACGTGCTGTTATGCCCAGAGCTCGAAAGAATGGCCGCAGATAACCGTCCAAAGGGAAATGAGCGTGCATCCAGGGATCAATTCGCTTGATCTGAGCATCAGTGCCTCCCAGGTCGAAGGCTTCAAGGGCTCGGTTAGGCTTGCTCTTCCCCAGGGGGCAGATGTTCTAGGTCGGGAACTGATACCATTGGAGATCGGGGAATCACAGGTGCGTTATTTTTCCATCAAGTTCCGTATGTCAGGGCTTCACCTGGCCCAGGATAAAGAGGCGATCCTGGAACTCATGGACTCCACGGGCAGGATCAGGGAATCTGTAGGGATCAGGCTTACGGTCCCCTCCAGACGTTTGGTGAGGATGGCAAACGAGACCCTGTTCCAGTACATCAGGCAATTGGGTGATTCCATTGAGACCAGGGTCAGGGTCTCCAATCTGGGGACCCGGCGCGAGGTGGTGAAGATCGTATACTCCTCTGATGACAGGATAGGTAAAGCAGAATTCCTCGAATCCACCATTGAACTGGGCCCGGGAGAAGATACCCTGATCAGGCGCTCGATCATCGTGGAAAGGTATATACTGCAAAGGAGCCAATATACCGTGAATGTGAGCGGAATGTATCAGAACAGTGATCTGGTGGACAATATTTCTCTTGTCTTTACCAGCCTTTCCTCCCATCGGGACTTCGCCAGGATGTTCCCCAGTGATGCATCAAGGGCATGGCAGACCCCTAATTTTATGGAACTGCAGGCGGACAATCTGGCCAGTCCGCTGCCAACCTACCATCTCAGGGCACAGGGGGACTATACGCTGATGGGGAGCAGGACGCACTTCGGTGCGATGATGTACCATGTGAACGGCATGTCGCGGCCGGTCATCAGCAATACCTACATGGAGATGGCCCTGGGAGGGCATGTGCTCACACTTGGAAACATCCAGGAATCTCTGGAGATGCCAGTGTATGGAAGTGGGGTCCGGTATTCCCATCGGGATACCTCTAAAACGATCTCCTATACCCTGGCGCTGCTGGAGAGATCCTCCGATCTTCTTGCCGGACTATACGGACAAGGGCTAGGCCATGCGGCATACGCAAAATTTGAAAAGTGGGTACGCCCTGCCGGTAGGATGGCATACCAGGCAGAGGTTGTGATGGAACGGAATGATCTGGACAGCACCAGAAGCCTTTTGGTTTACAACCAGTTCGATCTGTTGGCCGCCAGGGCTCCAAGAGGTGCCAGTCTGAAGGGCAGACTTGGTTTTGGGCTCCATGGTCTCCAGGGTGAAGGGGAAGGGCGCCGGCACTTTATCCCTTCGGCTGCCGGTGGGCTCAATTTTACATGGCAGCCCGGGAAATGGCAGCTCAACAGTGAAGGGTTCTACAGTTCCCCTTACTACCCCGGGAACCGAAGAGGGACCCTGCAGGTCCTGAACAGACTATCCAGGAACTGGAGAAAGGCCAATTTGAGCTTGGACCAGACCTTCATGGACCAGAATCCGAGCTACCTTTCGTTGAATTCCTTCCTTTACCACCAGCGTTCCTCCAGGATCTCTGCTTCGGTCTTTGCCCCCTTAACTCCACGGATGAACATTGGCTTGGTCCCCAGGTTGCTTTCCGAGCAGACCAGATTGCAGACGGCCCTTGGCGAGAGCATACTCCAGACCAGGTCAATGGGACTGCTGTTCTCTGGGAATCTACGATCTTCTGATCTGAGGCACCAATTTAACTTCTCCCTGGAGAACGCTCTTGTCGACCGTAAAGGACAGGATGAAACCGATTGGGCGATGCGTGCGGACCTTGGATATTCCTATGGCGAGTTTGCAATGAACGGCTCCTACCAAAAGGGAGCCATGCAGTCATTGGATCTGATTGGAAGTAGTTCAATGGTGGGCCAGCCCGACCGTTTTTCGGTCAGTGCCCGGGTGGGGGGTAAGCTCCTGGATGGAAGGTTTGGGTGGAATGCCGGATCCATGGCCTTTCTATCCAGCAGCAACGGAGATAGTTATGGCGTCAACCTCGGCCTGAGATACCGTGCCATGCCACGAACGGAAATCCAGGGGAACCTCCAGCTTAGCAGGAACTCCAATGGGAGAGGGGATGCCTTCATGTACAACAACCTCCGTCTGGGCGTTCGCCAGATCCTTCCCTACAGGGATCCGATGTCCCCACGGATCAGACGGGGGAATATCCAGGTGCAGTGCTTTTTCGATAGTAACGGAAATGGGATCTTTGATCCCGATGAAAAACCAGCGGGGTCCTATAACTTTTCAATGGGGGATTTCCTGCTGACGACCGATCAGCAGGGGCTATCCACCTTTTCCTCTCTTCCCTATGGGACCTATAAACTGTACTTTCCCCCTCGGGAACAGTATCTTGCCGAAACCAGGATACTTGATCTTGACCATAGGAAGGTGGAACTGCGGATTCCTCTGCGTCTGGGGGGTGAGGTCCGGGGACGCCTTGCGATCGACTATGTCCCGGGCATCAGCAGAAGGGTAGATTATGAACTTAGGGACATCCGTGTCCTTGCTCTCTGCGATGGTGGGAGGTACGAAATGATGTGCGATTCCAATGGGGAATTCAGGGCAAGCCTGCCAGAGGGGACCTACAGCATCCAGGTGGACCTGCAGAGCCTACCTGCGGACATTGTCCATAATGGGAAGGGGACCGAGGTGCACCTGCGGCCAGGTAAGATCGCTGAAGTGCCCGTTATACATCTTTCTGTACGAGCAAAAAGGGTAGAAGTGAAGAGGTTCGGTACTCCTTGATTTTGGTGAATGGATCCGTCCGCACATGAAAGGGACCAGATCCCCCAGGGCCAATGGGATGTTCCAGTCAAGGTACATCCCATTGCCAGGGTATAATAGTTTAAGTGTTGGATCAGAGTATGTCGTTTTCTTTCTCGCCCTGTGGGAATAATATCTCCATTAATAGCAGGTAGTATCCCTTTTCCAATCCCAGGCTTTTGGCTTTTTCTTCGAGCGTTTCCATATGCTATCTTAATTTTGGTCCGATAATATATTTCCATATGCCAAATACAGGCCAAAATCCATCGAAATGATTATTAGGGATTTTTTTTGGATTTTCGTGCCACACGATGATTCTTTTTAACCAAATGACCTGCCGGATTAATTCATATGTAAAAAAAATCGACCGACCGGAAAATGGATGAAGGTCGTGATGTATAGTTTTTAGGACAAATATTCCCGTTACGGTTCCACTTAGCATATTATTTAACCCTGAGGACAGTTGTCCGGTGATTACAACATTGGCGCAAGGTTCCCTGGACCAACACCTTTTAAAATCAAAAAATCGTATAATTGTATATGTCTAAGATACCTCTGGCCGAAAGGATGCGGCCTAAAGAACTTTCGGATTACATCGGCCAGGAACATATCATGGGTAAGGGGGCCGTTCTCCATGACGCTATCAGCAGCCAGAATATCCCCTCGATGATCCTATGGGGGCCTCCGGGTGTCGGAAAGACCACACTTGCCCTATTGATCGCCCATTCGCTGGATCGCCCGTTCTATTCGCTTAGCGCGGTACAATCAGGGGTGAAGGATGTCCGTGAGGTTATCCTGAAGGCCGAGCAGATGAGCGCCTTCAACCAGGAGCGTCCCATCCTGTTCATAGATGAGATACACAGGTTCTCCAAATCACAACAGGATTCCCTCTTGGGAGCTGTGGAAAGGGGGACGGTGACATTGATCGGGGCGACCACGGAAAATCCATCCTTTGAGGTTATCTCTGCGCTTTTATCGCGCTGCCAGGTCTACGTACTGAGGGAGCTCGGAAAAAAGGACCTTATCCGGATCGTGGACCGCGCCATGCAGTATGATGAATTCCTCAAACAGGAAAATCTAAAAATCGAGGAGTACGAAGCCCTGTTGCAGCTTTCGGGAGGAGATGCCAGGAAATTACTGAATATTCTGGAGCTGGTGAGCAAGGCAGCAGGGCATCTGGGTCAACCCGTGACCAATGAGTTTGTCGCTAAGCACGTGCAGCAGAACCGGCTTCGATACGATAAGGACGGCGACCAGCATTACGATATCATATCGGCCTTCATCAAATCCGTCCGTGGTTCCGATCCGAATGCGGCTGTCTACTGGTTGGCCAGAATGATCGAAGGTGGTGAAGATCCAAAATTCATTGCCCGTAGGCTGCTTATCCTTGCCTCTGAAGATATCGGGAATGCAAATCCCAATGCCCTTCTATTGGCCAACAACTGCTTTCAAGCGGTGACCGTGATCGGATGGCCGGAATCAAGGATAATCCTTTCGCAAACAGTGACGTATTTGGCCAGTTCGGCAAAAAGCAATGCGGCATACGAAGCCATTAACAAAGCGCAGGCCCTCGTAAAGAAAACGGGAAACCTAACCATTCCTATCCACTTAAGGAATGCCCCGACCAAGCTCATGAAAGAATTAAATTACGGTACGGATTACCTCTATGCACATGCCCATGCCGGGAATTTCGTGGAACAGGAATTCATGCCCGATGAACTGAATGGACATAAATTATACGATCCGGGGAAGAACCCTGCGGAGGATAAATTGAGGGAATCCCTAAAGGAAAAATGGAAGGGTAAATATGGCTATTAGATTTTTGTTTACATTTGTGTATTGGGCAATAGGGATTTCCGATTTCTAATCATATTTATGAAAGCTTAACATGCTAGAAACTTTTACAACGATCGATTTTGAATTGGCGACGGCAAAATACAATAGCGTTTGTGCAGTGGGTATTGTGAATGTCGTAAGTGGAGAAATCAGCAATGAATTTTACAGTCTGGTACGACCGCCAGAGAATAAATACATGTGGCAGACCTCCCGTGTCCACGGGATAAAGCCCAAACATACAGCAAATTCACCTTCCTTCATCCAGATCTATCCGATCATAAAGGAGATGATCCAGGGCCAGCATATGGTGGCCCATGATGAACTCTTGGACCGATCGGTACTGAAAGAGACCATGGAGCACTATGGACTGTGCTATCCGGAGCTGATGCTGCCGGATAGCTGGGACTGTACAAGCAAGATCTACCGTTCCTACGGCTTTGAGCGGACCAAATTGAGCATATGCTGCGAACTTATGGGCGTTGAACTCAAGCACCATGATGCCCTTTCAGATGCCAGGGCGACCGCAGAACTTTTCCTGAAAAAGGATGCCGCCATGGAAATGATGAGGTCAGGGAAGGTCTACTAACTTGGCAGTCCATTTTATTATTAATCAAATATTATTACTTGCCAAGGTGAACTATTTCCTTTTATAAAGGTTATCCATTAAAGGATCGTTTTCATCTAGCAAAAGATTAGGGGAAGTCCCTAGACCAATACATATGAGTAAAATTATCAACGTTATACTTTCAGGCGGTGTCGGCTCCCGGCTATGGCCATTATCCCGTAAATCAAGACCAAAACAATACCTTCCTATTTTTGAAGGCAAGACCCTATTTGGACTGACCGTCGAAAGGAACCTCGAGGTTTCCTCGAAAGTCATCCTGGTGGGCTCCAGTTCCAACAAGGACCTGGCCGAACCATATCTGAAAAATGTAGAACACGATATCATCGCGGAGGCTGCCCCAAGGAATACGGCTGCTGCCATTGCCTTCGCCGCTTTCCATGCCGAACCGGATGATATCCTGGTGGTGACCCCGTCGGACCACCTGATCGAAGGCCAGGAAGCCTATGCGGAAGCCATCAACCAGGGGATTATGTTTGCCCAGCGGGGGTTCATCGCGACGTTCGGTATCATCCCCTCGAGACCGGAAACCGGATATGGCTATATCGAACACGATCAGAACAACGTTCTTTCCTTCCGTGAGAAGCCAAACGAGGATACCGCAAAGGAATTCCTGAAACAAGGGAATTTTCTCTGGAATTCAGGTATCTTCTGCTTTAAGGCAGGGGTCTACCTGGAGGAGTTGATGCGTTTTGAGCCAAAACTCTACAATGCATCAGAGGTGGCATTCGAGTATGCAGTGGACCTTGTCCTGGATGAGGACCATTCGATGAAGATCCCATCCAAGAGTATCGATTATGCCGTGCTGGAAAGATCGGACCTGATCAAGGTCGTCCCTGCCAGTTTTGAATGGTCGGATATGGGCGCTTTCGATTCGCTTTATACCTATTACAGGACCAAAGGGCACAAGCAGGATGAGAATGGCAACATTGTTGTGGGATCAAAAAAGCACACGGTATTTGTAGGGCTCAGCAACTGTATGCTGATCAGTACGGAAGATGCGGTTTTGGTGCTGGATAGAAGTCGTGCGCAAGATGTTAAACAGGTTTACGAAGCCTTAGAGAAAGATAATTCCGGATTTGTGTAGATACGTGTTGTATCGTTTAAGTATCTGATTGTAGCGTTTAGGGTTCAGACTTCGTTAAATACTTTATAGAAGCGTATTAATACAGTATTGCTTTTGCTACAAGTAGCCTGTAAACCAAACAATTTTTTACAAAGAAATACAACAACATGGGATTCTGGTCAAATTTATTTGGAGGAAACGAGAAGGAAAGGTCGCAGAGCGGTTCTCACCATAACAAACTAGCATGGATTGGTTGGGATATGCACAATCATATCCTGCCAGGAATTGATGACGGAAGTCAGGATGTCGAACAATCCATTGAATTGATAAAAGGACTCCAAGAATTGGGAATCCATCGTAGTATCTCCACGCCACATGTCATGGCCGGTGTGCATAACAATACTCCGGAGAGCATTTCCGGATCGCATGCAACCCTTCAATTTGCATTAAAAAATCAGAATATAGACTTCCAATTGCACTTCAGTGCGGAATATATGATTGATGATCAGTTGGATCAGTGGATAGAAAGCAATAAACTTTGCTTAATGGGTGAGAAATATATGCTGATTGAGATGTCCTATCTATCGGAATCCAAAGCCTTGTTCAGTATCATCAAATCCATCCAGGATAAGGGTTATCAGCCTATATTAGCGCATCCAGAGCGTTATAATTATTACCATAATAATTTCAAGATTTTTGAGGACATCAAGAATGCGGGCTGTATGCTGCAGTTGAACCTGCTTTCCATCAGTAAATATTATGGCGAGAATGTGAAAACCGCTGCATTGACCTTGATCCGTTCAGGGATGTATGATTTTGTGGGTACTGATATGCACCATACTAGGCATTTGGAGGCGTTGAAGCAGGTGGTAAGTAAATATGATGTGCAGGACTTGCTGAACGAGAATCCGATCAGAAATGCGAACCTTTTTTCGGATAAAGTGAGGAATATAGCTTGATGTTCGATCTTCGATCAGAGATCGAAGATTAGATGTTAGATAATAGATAATAGAGGAGAGATGCCGTGGGCATCTCTTTTTTATTTTGATCCATTCTGGTTTTATTTCATGATCGACATATGTTTTAATGCAATTATCGTCATTTCGAGGTGGTACGACGAAGCAATCTTTGGACTAATCGAAAGATTGCTTCGTCCCTCGCAATGACGAGTGGTCGCTTTGTTCCTACGATGATAAAATGTTTTAAATGCCTTTCACAACGCTTCTGAATTATTTTTTTAATGATTTTTTTGACTGTCAGGTTTTGGCGGAGTGGCTTTGTTCCTTTGGAAAAATAAAGAGGTTGATGCAGAGCATATATTGTATTAAAATCATTGGAATATTGTATTTTACGGGAAACCTTTTTTTATTTTAAAACGGTAAATTTACTTTTGAAGATTTATCAGCCAAACCCTATTAGCAGATCAAATGATTAATAAAAAATTGGATTTATTATTTACTTCTTGGAAGAAAGAGATGGAAAAAAATGGGCATGAAGGATTTTGTTACGATGGCTTAATCTATCGTGGAGGACAAGAGGATGAACTGTGGGCATCCGCCTCAAGGAAGATACTCTTTCTACTTAAGGAACAGAATGATAATGATGGAGAGGATGTACGGGAGTGGAGTGGTTCCATTAATGGAAAAAGTCCATACCGAAATTTCTATAATCGCATTTCTGCTTGGCTTTATGGCCTTACCCACGCCACGAAAGCAGGCTATCTAAGTGCCTCAGAAGCCTTTGATGCTGGAAATCAAATGAAGGCATTATCAAGCTATCCCTATGCGTATGTTAACCTCAAAAAACAAACTGGAGGAGCACAAGCAAATGACAAAGAAATTTTGGCGCATGCCCTGAAATATCAGAATTTTTTGAGGGAACAATTGGATATTCTAGGAGCAAATATTGTGGTTTGCTGTGGGGATGTGGTGTTTCAATCAGCAAAAGAGGTATTATATGGTGATTTAGAATTTAAACAGGTCAATGATTGGATCTGGCTAAACAAAGAAAGGAATTTAATATTGATCCATAGTTTCCATCCAGCAGCGTTGAATAAATCCAACGAGCAGATGTATGATTGGATGATGGAGAAATTTATTGAAGTGTTGTAAAGTAAATATATATGGTAATTGATTTAAAATTAGAAAAACGAAAAGAGGATAAAATTATCCCATTAGTAATAGGAGGTATCTTAGGAGTCATAAGTTTATCTGTAGGTTTCGCTTATATTCTGGATAGAATTTTTGGTAATCAGAATGAAATAAAGCTCTCTGTTTTAGGTATGGAGTCATCTGGTAAAACGCTTTTTTTACAGCAGCTCAATTCAGCGTTAAAAGGGGGGGGTAGCTTCAGGTATTTCTGATTACGATGAATTTGTTATTAATCTAGGAAAAGATAAGGATTTAATTGTCCGTGCAGGTAAAGATATTCCTGGCTCCAATGCTTTTGTAAATGAGTATGAAAAATTATGTCAGGAGGGCGATGTAATTGTTTATCTATTCGATATCAGCAAATATCTAAATGAAGAAGATTTAGATTATAGACGTCAATGTAATAGCCGGTTAGAACTTATCTATGATTATGGTAGTCAATATCAAAAATTGGAGAATATAACCATCATTGGAAGTCATATAGATGTATGCAACAAATCGGAGCGTGAAGCAAAAAAAATATTGTATTCGCAGTTACAAGACAAAACATACTTTAAACTCCTCGAAAATCTACATTTGGTAAATGTTACCAATAAAAGAGCGGTGAAAGGACTAATAAAACCAATATTTGAAAGATATGCATAGAATTTTAGTGAGCCAAACAGCCAATAACGACGGACAAGGTCTGTACGTAGTTGATGGCGTCTTAGTAAAAGATGCAGATCAAAAATTAGCTGCCCATCGTAAAACCATGGAGGCTAATAATTGGCGAAAAGTATATCATTCTGAAGAATTCCAGATGCGAAGAAATGGAAATGCCCTTATTATGCAAGCTTATTTTACCAACAAAGATCATGTGGGGCGTAGGATCTTTTTCATGTATTTTCTGGATGACTTGAATTCTACAGATGAATTGATCCAAATACTTAATAAGGATGCTAACCAACTCGAAAGACAAATCGATGCGGATACCATTTCTATGGTAATTTCAAATATTCAGAAAGACAAAAAACTAATGAAGATAATCACCGCTTTCTTAGCCGCAATTGTCTTTGGGTTGGCATGTTACTACATTATTAAGAAAATATGAGCAGCTTAAATACCCCCGAAGTGATTTTGTTTAAGACTGATGAGGCAGCCTTAAATTACCGGTATAAAATTCCGTACGCGTTGGATCCGACAATCAGCGTTAAATCCATTGATTATGAAAACAATTATTTTAAAGAAAATAATTTGGAGGTTATTGGCGGTTTGCCCAAACTCAACTCCATATATTATAAACATCCCTACGAGCAAAATAAATATGTGTCGGCAGATCAAGGAGAACTCTACTTTTTAAAACAAAAAATGGCGCTCTATCGTATGGTTGGAACCAGGTTGGGTGCAAAAAAAATTAAAACCATTATTTGTTCAAGTAAATATCAGTCACAAAAATTGGATTTAGATAGTAAAGGATCAGTTAAGATAGTAAGTGGGGAATTAAAGATAAAAAAAGATCGGAATGAGAGTACAGAACAAGTATTAATGGTGGAGAGATCATGTGAAGTTCTGCCAACCTTCGATATTGACAAGAATATAGCCTTCTTAAAGGACTATTTTGATAGAAATAATTTATATCATGAGGTTGACCTGCTGACGTTGATTGAAGGCAGGAGTTTTAATGAAACTGGTGTGATTACAAAATCTGAAAAAAGCAGATCAGAGGTGACGCATGAATTTAACAGTTTGGTAAAAAAAGGATTGGAACTAACCCATCCTGCTTTTAACCTTTCTGCGGATTACCAAAGTTCTGTTCAGACTATTAATAAATTGGTTTTAGAAATTGAGTTTGAATTTTAAATGGAATCGAAATACAAATTCTGCGTCTGGTTGATCGATTCCTTGATGCGAAAGCCTTTAACCTTTTTAGAGATCCAGCAGCGCTGGGAGCAATCCGCTAGTAATGATGAGGGTGCTAAACTTTTTGAGCGAAGTTTCAATCGCTATCGTCGACATGCCGAAAAATTGTTTGAGGTTTTCATCATCTTTGATAAGCGGATTGGAAAATATACTATTGCCAATCTGGATGATCTGAAAGGTAATAAATTTTTAGGTTGGATCTTGTCCAGTTACCGCTTTAGCCATATTGCTTCGGATATCCGAAAAAAACCTTATGTGAAATTAGAGGCAGCCGCCCCTGCATCGGAACTCTTGGATCCCATTTTAGAGGCTATAGAGGAAAAGACCGTATTGAACTTCGATTATAAATCCCATTATAAGGATGTCAAGAAGGTGTATTTCCTCCCCGTATTTGTAAAATTATGCCAACAACGATGGTACGTGATTGGAATGAACATCAAAACTGGACAAGAAAGGATATATGCCTTGGAAAGGATCCAACATTTATCGAAATATGTGGAGTTATCGAATCAAAAAAAGAACTATGAACATACGATAAACCCTGACGAATATTTCCATCATAGCTTTGGGGTAATCAACGAAGGTGAGCCCCAATTAATTTCGATCAGGGCTTATTGGCCGCAGAATGCTTATCTAAAGGACGTGCCATTACATAGTTCCCAAGAATTATTGCGGGATACGGAAGATTATTCAGATTTTGAACTTTACCTGCGACCTACCTATGATTTCATTCAGGCGCTATTGGCCCAAAGGGAAAAAGTAGTGGTTTTGGAGCCTTCATCATTAAAGACTGAGATTAAAGCTGTGATTAAAGCCATGCTCAGGGAGTATGAAGCCTGCTAAATACGCTTTCCATCCACAAATCCGAATAATCCAGATTCACCTACAACAAAGGGCATCAATAATTTGTTATTTTAGCGGTTCATTTAAATAATCGCTTATATCAAAGGCAATTTGTTAAATTAGAATATGGATAAAACGATTCTCATTACCGGCGGTGCAGGCTTTATCGGTTCGCATGTGGTACGGTTGTTTGTGCAGAAATACCCGAATTATCGGATCATCAACCTGGACTCCCTAACTTATGCCGGAAATCTCGAAAACCTTCAAGATATTGAATCTGCAGAAAATTATACCTTCCATAAGGCCGATATCCGAGATAAGGATGCCATGGATGAGGCGTTCAACACCTACCAACCGGATGGGGTAATCCATCTGGCAGCCGAATCACATGTGGATCGTTCCATAACCGATCCTTTGGCATTTGTCTATACGAATGTGATCGGAACGGTAAATCTTTTGGAGGCTGCAAAACGTATTTGGGCAGGGAATTATGAAGGTAAAAGGTTCCATCATATTTCTACCGATGAGGTATTTGGCGCATTAGGAGAAACTGGATTCTTTACTGAAGAAACCAAATATGATCCCCATTCGCCGTATTCGGCATCTAAGGCTTCCTCCGACCATTTTGTAAGGGCCTACCACGATACTTATGGACTGCCTATTGTCATGACCAATTGCTCCAATAATTATGGTCCCAACCATTTTCCGGAGAAATTGATTCCCTTATGTATCCTGAATATTCTGAACAACAAGCCATTGCCTATCTATGGGGATGGAAAATATACCCGCGATTGGTTGTTCGTGGTGGATCATGCCCGCGCCATTGATCTGGTATTTCACCAAGCAGATGTCGGGTCTTCCTATAACGTGGGAGGGTTTAATGAATGGAAGAATATAGATCTGGTTCGGGAACTCTGCAGGCAGATGGATGTGAAATTAGGCAGAGAAACGGGAGCTTCGGAGAAACTGATCCAATTTGTAAAGGATAGACCAGGCCATGACCTGCGCTATGCCATCGATGCGAATAAAATTAAGCATGAATTGGGCTGGGAACCCAGTGTGACTTTTGTAGAGGGCCTTTCTTTGACGATAGACTGGTTCTTGAATAACCAAGAATGGTTGAAACAGGTTTCCTCTGGAAATTATATGCAATATTATAAAGATCATTACTCGTCGAGGTAGGTAAAATCTCGTCATTGGGCGGAGCTATTTCTTAATTGAGGAGATATTTCTTCATTGCGGAACTACCTCGTCCTTGCGGAACTACCTCGTCCTTGCGGAACTATCTCGTCATTGCAAGAAGGTACGACGAAGCAATCTTTTGATAAGGTAAAGATTGCTTCGTGCCTCGCAATGCCGCTGGAATCTAGCAATGACGCGGGAGGTCTATCAATGAAGGGGTTACAGATTAAAATATAAAAATGAAAGCGACAGAAACTATACTTTCCGGCTGTTTTATCCTTGAGCCAAACGTATTTGGCGATCATCGGGGATATTTCTTCGAGAGCTTCAATAAACAATCCTTCGAAGCTACCATCGGTGCCAAGGTAAATTTTGTGCAGGACAACCAGTCCTTTTCCTCCAAAGGCGTCCTCCGCGGATTGCATGCCCAAAAAGGAGAATTTGCCCAAGCAAAATTGGTCAGAGTACTTCAAGGCGCAGTTTTAGATGTGGCGGTAGATGCCCGTCCGGATTCCCCAACCTTTGGGCAACATGTGGCGGTAGAACTCTCTGCAGAAAACAAAAGACAATTGTTCGTTCCACGTGGATTTTTACATGGATTCATTGTAGTGAGCGATACAGCCGAGTTTTTTTACAAATGCGATAACTATTACCATAAGGAAGCGGAATGGGGCGTCAAATACAACGATACACAATTGAATATCGACTGGCTATTGCCTGCCGAACTGTTTAAACTATCGGAAAAAGATGAAATCCTGCCCAGTTTTGTGGAGGCAGTTAATCTCATTTAGAAATTCAGTAAATAATTATATAGAAAACATAACAATTTCAAGACTTAATCAGCAAGCATGAAGAAAAGGGTAGTAGTAACAGGGGCCACAGGTCAATTGGGGTCCGAAATTAAAAGTATCTGGCCTTCTGACGAAGCCTATGAACTGATATATCTGGGGAGGGAGGAACTTCCTTTGGACGATGTGGAAATGATCTATGCCCGATTACGTAAATACGATCCTGATGTGATCATCCATGCCGGCGCCTATACGGCTGTTGATCTGGCAGAATCCGAAACTGAACTAGCCGATAAGGTCAATAACCAAGCGAGTCGGGAAATTGCCAAAGTAGCTAAGGACTGTTCGGCCAAATTGATCTATATTTCTACGGATTATGTTTTTCCGGGAGATGTTTCCTTGTCTCTTACCGAAGATCAAAATACGGATCCCATCAACGCGTACGGACTGAGCAAATTGCAAGGAGAACAAGGTATACAAGCCATCCTTCCCGATAGCATCATTATCCGTACCTCTTGGTTATATTCCAGTTTTGGGAAGAATTTTGTGAAAACCATGTTGAACCTCATGGCCAGCAGGGAATCGATCAATGTGGTCAATGATCAGATCGGTTCGCCGACCTATGCAAAGGACTTAGCCAAGGCTATTCAACACATTATTAAGTCAGATAAATGGCAAGCTGGAATCTACCATTATTCCAATGAAGGTGAAGCATCCTGGTTTGATTTTGCAAACAAGATCAAGGAGCTATCCGGATCGGACTGTGAGGTGAATCCCGTTGAATCGAATGCCTTTCCAACCGTTGCCAAAAGACCAAAATACTCGTTATTGAACAAGGAGAAGATCAAAAAGACCTTTCAGCTGGAAATTCCGCATTGGGAGGATAGTTTGAGGCAGATGATGGGGGGATTGTAGATATTCGATAATAGACGATAGATGTTAGATCATAGACGTTAGACATTAGATTATAGATTTTAGATATATGAAGGGGATTATATTAGCAGGGGGATCAGGGACGCGTTTGCATCCGCTTACGCAGGTGGTTTCCAAACAATTGTTGCCGGTTTATGATAAACCGATGATTTATTATCCTTTATCGGTATTGATGTTGGCGGGGATTCGGGAGATCCTGATCATCTCTACGCCTCAGGATCTGCCCAACTTCCAACGCTTGTTCGGAAATGGGGAACAATTGGGATTGGATATTTCCTATGCGGAACAGCCCAAACCGGAGGGATTGGCCCAGTCTTTCATTATTGGTGCTGATTTTATCGGGAATGATTCGGTCTGCTTGATATTGGGGGATAATATCTTTTATGGAGCTGGTCTACAGACCCAGTTGATGGAAGCAAGGACTAAGGTGGAAGAAGGAAATGATGCGGTTGTTTTTGGGTATTATGTTGAGGATCCGGAGCGTTATGGCGTTGCCGCATTCAATGCGGATGGTCGGGTAACGGATATTGAGGAGAAGCCTCAACATCCGAAGTCTAATTATGCGGTGGTTGGATTGTATTTCTATCCGAATTCGGTGTTGGAAATAGCTAAGGGGGTGAAACCTTCGGCTAGGGGCGAACTGGAGATCACGACCGTGAACCAGACCTATCTGGAGCAGGAAAAGTTGCATCTGCAGTTGCTAGGAAGGGGATTTGCCTGGCTGGATACAGGTACCCATGAGTCTTTGTCCGAAGCAACGGAGTTTATTAAGACCATTGAAAAGCGGACGTCGTTGAAAGTGGCCTGCTTGGAAGAGATTGCCCTGAGCAAGGGTTATATCGATAAGGAGAAATTAAAATCGCAGATCGATGGGATGAAAGGTGTTTATTATGATTACCTGAAGAAGATCGTGGAGTTTTGATTTATTGTTCTCTTCATTGCTAGGAACGGAGCTGCCTTTGGATTAGTGTAATGATTTCTCCTTCGTGCCTCTTCGTCACTGACCATTACTTGTCCACTTTTTTCTTTAATCTTTGTTTTGCTTTCTTGACCCCTTCAACAGAAACTCCCAAAAGATCACTCATGCTTCTATTGTTTAGGTCCAGTTTCATTAAAGCGATCAGTCTAAGGTCGCTTTCAGAAAGCTTTGGATTTTCAAGCTTTTGGGTTTCCAGGAACTCCGGATATACCTTATCGAAAATATGCTTGAATTTCAGCCAACGTTCATCGGTCATGATATGGGATTCCAACATTCTGCTAAGGTTTTCGGAGATTTCCAGTGCAAGTAGAGGATCTTGGGTTTCCTTCTCATGTATCTCT
Organism: Sphingobacterium sp. 1.A.4; assembly: GCF_002734245.1. Lineage (NCBI taxonomy): Bacteria > Pseudomonadati > Bacteroidota > Sphingobacteriia > Sphingobacteriales > Sphingobacteriaceae > Sphingobacterium > Sphingobacterium sp. 1.A.4. The sequence goes on along the minus strand of NZ_PEAZ01000001.1, from coordinate 59,262 downwards.
TTCCTTAGCTGCCGAATGGTATGGTCATTATGCCTGACGGTATCCGTAAATTCCTGTAGGGAATTTTTGAGGACTGAAAGTTCCTGATCCAGCAACTGTTTCTCAAATTTCAGAGCGAGCTGCTCTTTTTCCAGTTCTGTGCTCCGGATCTGAATCCTGGTCTTCGATCGGTTGATCAATAACAGCACAATGATAAATCCGAGAATCAATACTACCCCGACATACTGATAGTTCTGTTTGATCTGTTGTCTTTTTGCTTCTGCCTGTTTATTGGCCTGTTCATATCGTTCGATTTCCCATTGCCAATAGATCTTCTGCATAGCCTCATTATTGCTTCTTGCCTCTAAAGAGTCTTTCAGCACCAAGTATTTTTTTAACTGCGTAAGTTCCAGGTCTTTTTGACCTTTCCCAGCAGCAATTTCCGCCAATATCTTTGCAGCATCCCGTTTGAAAACTAAAAAATAGGGTTTATCAGCCATTAATGCCATGCTTTCTGCGATATGCTTTTCAGCAATATCCCATTTTTTCTGATGGGCATACATTCGGGCAACCTCCAGGTTGGCGCGCATGGCATCCAACACCTCGTTATATTTCAAGGAGAGTTCGATATTCTGTTTGACCAAAGCAATGGCTTCATCTTCATTCCCTTTTTCCCATTCATAGTCGGCTAGATTCCCTGCAATAATACCCATCCAAACCGAATCTTTGGCCACAGTGGCAATCTCCAGAGCCTGCTTATAAAAAGGATATGCCTTGTCGAATAAGGCTGCTTTTTTGTAATAAACACCTATGGCATTGGTCATATCGATCTTCCTACGGCTATTTTCTTCGGTGTATGGTAGTGCAGTTTTGAGAAAGGAGATGGCTTTTTCCTGATCGCCGATGTAGGAATAGAAATTAGCGATAAAGCTATAATGATCCGGAAGCAAGGGGATTTTCGCTGTATTTACCTCTGCCTCGAGGTCAGTTGCCAATAGGAAGTAAGGAAAAGCTTCCTTCACTTCACGATAAGTATAGAGATAGTATCCCTGTCTGATATTGCCAATCATCCTTAGTTCGGGGAGATTTTCTCGTTCTATCAATTCCGAGGCTAATTTATAAAAGGCATTGCTTCGCGGATTTACCTGATCGAAAGCAATGGAAAAACCATCCGCCATCAGCATGTAATAGGCCCACTTTAGTGGGATGCTCCGTTCCTGATTGGCCAGTTCCATCAAGGGGTGCAGATTATTGATCAGCCCAATCGTATCTTTCTGAAAATCGACCTTCATCTTTAGGGCATGCTCCAATTGTTTTCTTTGGTTTTTTTCCGCGTTGATGTTGGTAATTTCCTGGGCAGATAAATGCACTATACTAAAAAGTACAACAAGATAGGTTAAAACTAATTTGGTTAATGTGGTTTGCATTGCCCTTAAATTTCGGTAAAAAAATTGTTCAAACAACGAGTAAGAGATAGATATTTTTTTCTTTTTCGATTGCAGGCTGGCTTTTTTTGAACGGGTAGTGGCTAGGTAGTGTGTGATTTTCGTATAGTTTTTAGGAATTGTTTTCATGATAATCGCTTGTTTTTCAATAAAAAAGAGTTTTTGTCCACCTGTTGTGCACCCCCTCTTATTTTGAATATAGGAAGCTGCTGTGCTAACTTTGTTGCTGAACTATTTATTGAACTAATCAATCTAATCATGTACTATTTGTTATTGACGCTGGTCATTTTTATTGCTGTTGCTGGTTTTTATTTCATCCGTAAACGAAAGGTTTCCAATTTTCAAGAGTATGCCGAAATGCAGGTTCGGGTATTGTTGGACCGTAATAATATGGATTATGTGAAGCAGTATGGTTGTGTGATCTTCCAATTAAATATTTTGGATGATCAGCTGAAGGAAGTGGTCGTTACGGAAATAAGAACCACTAACCGGAATTTTCTGATCAATAACTTTGAGAAATTGAATTTTTTTATCTCCCCATCGCATAAAGGGGAATCAGCGATGAGATCAGTTGGCTTTTCCATATATAATGATTATCTGAAGAATTACAAGCCGAAGAAGGAGGGATTGATTGTGAAGGGATATATCAAAGATGTGAAGAATATGAAAAGAGCTTTTATGGTGACATCGTATTTTAAGATGGAACCTTTGGGAAAGGAGATTGAACAGGAGACTTTTAATGGAAGGGCATCTTCATTGACAATTTGATTTTTTTCTGAATTTCGGGGTTATATCTGACATAGCGAGGAGGTTTTCCCCTGGTACCTCCTCGCTATGGATTGAATGTTCGACCATGACTATTTGCCTTCCATCAGCAAGTGCCAAATAAGTACCATGAATTAAAATGTAAGGAACTTTTAGCACTTCCCCCCACTTACTTCCCTTTACAACCCGAGGCTCATGGAAGTCAGATGGGGCCAGATATAATCACCAACATTAATAAAATGTTAAGTTTTCTTGTTTACTCATCAAAATTTGGTTTATAAAAAATCAATGAGTACTTTTGTTGCTCACAATACTAACATGCTTGATACGATCATCACGTCCAAGACCAGGCTTAAGTTGCTGATTAAGTTTTTTGTGAGTTCCACTAACAAGGGATACCTTCGTGGGATAGCAGAAGAGTTCAATGAGTCGACCAATGCCATCCGGAAGGAGCTGAACCAGCTTTCTGATGCCGGATATTTGTCCAGGACCTCTGAAAACAACCGAATCTACTACCAGGCCAACACCCAACATCCCTTATTCCAATCCTTACAGAATCTAGTCCGTACCTATCTGGGTATTGATCAGGCCGTGGATTATGTTCTGGAACGCGCGGGTGATGTGGAAACGGTATCCCTATTGGGCGATTACGCCAAGGGGGTGGATTCTGGAACGATCGAGCTGATGGTATTGGGCGATGAGCTGGACAAGGCATACTTATTGCAGTTGAGTGCCAAACTGGAGAAACTTCTGAATAAGGAGATCAAGCTCTATTTCGAGCGGCCTGAGGAAGTTCTTCAGCAGATCATTTTGTACCAGGGAGAAGATTAGGAAAATTTTTTACACTCCAACAGAAACACGGAATTTATATTCAATGGAAATAAAGAAAATAACATGTATTGGCGCAGGCTACGTTGGGGGACCGACCATGTCTGTGATTGCCCAGAAGAACCCCGATATCCAGGTGACGGTTGTGGATCTGAATGCACAGCGTATTGCCGATTGGAACCAGGATGACCTGAGCCAATTGCCGGTCTACGAACCGGGATTGGACGCGGTAGTTGCTGAAGCGCGCGGAAGAAACCTTTTCTTCTCTACGGAGGTGGAAAAGGCGATCCAGGAAGCCGACATGATCTTTATTTCAGTGAATACACCAACCAAAACTTACGGTAAAGGCAAAGGACAGGCGGCAGATCTGAAGTTCATCGAACTTTGTGCACGTCAGATTGCGGATGTTTCTACCAGCTCGAAGATAATCGTGGAGAAATCTACCATTCCGGTCCGTACGGCTGCAACCATCAAGAATATCCTGGACCATACCGGAAAGGGCGTGCAATTCCAGGTCTTATCCAATCCGGAATTCCTTGCGGAAGGTACGGCGATCCGGGATCTGCACCATCCCGACCGCATACTGATCGGTGGAGAAAATCAAGAGGCTATCCAGGCCTTGAAGAAGATCTATGAAGCCTGGGTACCATCGGAAAGGATCATAACGACCAATCTTTGGTCATCGGAACTGTCCAAATTGGTGGCCAATGCGTTTTTGGCGCAACGGGTATCCTCGATCAATTCTATCTCGGAGCTTTGCGAGGCAACTGGGGCCAATGTGGATGAGGTGGCGAATGCCATCGGACAGGATTCCAGGATAGGATCCAAATTTTTAAAGGCCTCTGTGGGCTTTGGGGGCTCCTGTTTTCAAAAAGACTTATTAAATTTAGTTTATATTGCCCGTTCGTATAATCTACATGCCGTAGCGGATTATTGGGATCAGGTCATCAAGATCAATGATCACCAGAAGACGCGGTTTGCGGAAAAGATCATCCAAACGATGTACAATACGGTAAATGGCAAGAAAATTGCTTTCTTGGGATGGGCATTCAAGAAGGATACGAATGATACGCGGGAATCGGCAGCGATCTACGTAGCGGACCATTTGTTGGAGGAGCAGGCAGAGATTGCGGTGTATGACCCAAAGGTACAGGATGTGCAGATTTACAAAGACTTAGACTATTTAGCGACAAGAAGCCTGGAAGAGAACAAATACCTCTTACAGGTAGAAACTAACCCTTATGATGCAGCAGCAGGTGCGCATGGCTTGGCGATATTAACCGAATGGGATGAATTCAGAGATCTCGATTGGGCTAAGATCAAGACTCACATGAAGAAACCGGCCTTTATTTTCGACGGTAGGAAGCTATTGGATGGAAAGAAACTGACGGAGATGGGATTTGTGTATTATGCGATTGGTGAATAACAGGAACTTATGCTAATTTCTTATGGAAAAGAAAGAAAAAAAGGTGAAATTAAAGGATTATAACCCTGGTCCTAGGGTGGGGATTACATTTAGTACGTTCGATCTATTGCATGCGGGACATATCATGATGTTGGCAGAAGCAAAACGTCAATGTGATTACCTGATCTGTGGATTGCAGATGGATCCGACATTGGATAGACCTGAAAAGAATGCACCTAGCCAGACTGTAGTAGAGCGTTATATCCAATTGAGGGGCTGTATCTATGTGGATGAGATCGTTCCATACTCTACGGAACAGGATCTAGAGGATATTCTGAAATCCTTTAAGTTGGATGTTAGGATTGTTGGGGATGAATATAAGGATAGGGATTTTACAGGTCGTAAATATTGTGAAGAAAAGGGAATTGAGCTTTACTTCAATAGCAGGGACCATCGCTTTTCTTCTTCTGGATTGAGAAAGATCGTGGCGGAGAAGGAAAATTTGAAAAACGGGAAATAAAATAAAAATCAACATAAATAAATGAGCAAGATATTAATCACTGGAGGAGCTGGCTTTATTGGTTCCAATCTAACTGAGTATTTTTTGGGTAAGGGACATCAGGTTGTCGTTTTAGACAATTTTGCTACTGGTCATCGCCACAATTTAGCCCAGCATGAGGGTAATCCAAACTTTGAATTGATTGAAGGTGACATCAGAAATACCGCAGATTGTGAAAAGGCAGCTAAAGGAGTGGATTATGTACTTCACCAAGCTGCACTGGGATCAGTACCACGGTCGATCAAAGATCCTCAAACATCCAATGAGGTTAATGTCTCAGGCTTTTTGAACATGTTGGTAGCTGCTAGAGATGCAAACGTAAAGCGTTTCATCTATGCTGCTTCTTCCTCAACTTATGGTGATTCTGAAAGTCTTCCAAAAGTAGAAGATAAGATCGGCAAGCCATTATCCCCATATGCCATTACTAAATATGTAAATGAATTATATGCGGAGATTTTTTCGAAAACCTATGGAATAGAAACCATCGGTCTGCGATATTTTAATGTGTTCGGCCGCCGTCAAGATCCAAACGGCGCATATGCTGCTGTAATTCCATTGTTCGTTAAGAAATTCATGAACCATGAAAGTCCTGTGATCAATGGAGCTGGCGATTATTCAAGGGATTTTACTTATGTGGATAATGTAATCCAAATGAATGAACGCGCCATGTTGACTGATAATCCAGAAGCGGTTAATACAGTTTATAATACAGCGGTAGGTGATCGTACGACTTTGAATCAATTGGTAGGATACTTGAAAGAATTTCTTACTGAATTTGATGCCGAGATTGCGAATGTGGAAGTTATCCATGGACCAAATCGCCAAGGAGATATCCCTCATTCCTTAGCTTCTGTAGAAAAGGCAAAGAATCTTTTGGGATATGAACCTTCCCATGTTATCCGTGAAGGGCTGAAAGAAGCTACTAAATGGTATTGGGAGAATTTAAAATAAAAAACTTATAAAAAAAGCTTTTCAACATAAAGAAATCAGCAAAATGAAAAAAATTGCCGTTATAGGATTAGGTTATGTGGGTTTACCATTAGCACGTTTATTTGCTACGAAATACCCAGTATTAGGATTTGATATCAATCAAAAAAGAATCGATGAACTGCGTTCAGGCAAGGACTTGACTTTAGAGGTTGAAGATGATGTTCTTCAGCAGGTTTTGGTAAAAGAGAATCCATTCCATACTGCATCAAATGGTCTATATTGTTCTAATCAATTAGCAGATATCGAAGATGCTAATTTCTATGTGGTAACTGTTCCGACTCCTGTGGATAAGCATAATCGTCCTGATTTGACACCATTGTACAAAGCTTCTGAAACAGTTGGTAAGGTGTTGAAAAAAGGGGATATCGTAGTTTATGAATCTACTGTATATCCAGGTGTAACAGAAGAAGAATGCATTCCGGTTTTGGAGAAAGTTTCCGGATTGAAATTCAATGTTGATTTCTTTGCTGGTTATTCTCCAGAACGCATAAATCCAGGAGATAAACAACATACGGTTGAAAAGATCTTAAAAGTTACTTCAGGTTCTACTCCAGAAATTGGTAAAGAAGTGGATGAGGTTTATAAATCTGTGATTACGGCCGGTACACATTTGGCTCCTGCAATTAAAGTTGCTGAAGCAGCTAAGGTTATTGAAAATTCGCAGAGGGATATCAATATTGCATTTGTGAATGAATTGGCCAAGATCTTTAATATTTTAGAAATTGATACTCATGCAGTCCTTGAGGCAGCAGGAACCAAATGGAACTTTTTACCATTCAAACCAGGATTGGTTGGGGGTCACTGTATTGGTGTTGATCCCTATTATTTAGCGCAAAAAGCTCAAGAACATGGTTACCATCCAGAAATTATTTTGGCAGGTCGTCGATTAAATGATTCCATGGGTGAATATGTAGCTTCTCAGGTGGTAAAAACAATGATCAAAAAAGGAATCAATGTGAATGGCGCAGAAGTATTGATGTTAGGTGTAACTTTTAAGGAGAATTGTCCTGATGTTAGGAATACCAAGATTGTTGATGTTATTCGTGCTTTAGAAGATTATGGAATTAAGGTTACTACTTATGACCATTGGGCAAATCCAGCAGAGGTAAAACATGAATATGGAATTGATAGCGTTTGTGAGTTGCCAAGCAATAAATATGATGCAATTATCTTGGGTGTAGCTCATCATGAATTTCTGAACATTGAATTTGAAAAATTAAAAAGGGAAAATGCCGTTGTTTATGATGTGAAAGGTTATTTGTCTTCTGAAGTTGATGGAAAATTATAAAAGGTGGCCTCTTTAAAAAAAGAAATTATAAGGGGTAGTTTTTGGACTACTTTAGGGCAAATTTCCGTATTAGGATTATCCTTACTCACCAACATATGGCTTGCAAGATTGCTTAGTCCTATTGATTTTGGTCGTGTTGGTATTATAATGTTTTTTATTTCAATAGGATATGTGTTGAGTGAAGGTGGGCTTTCAGGTGCTTTAATTAGGAAAAAAGTGGTTTCTGAAGAACAATATTCAACTGTTAGTGTATTTAATTTGATAATTTCAATTGGATTTAGTTTATTAATTATATCATTTGCTGGGTCAGTTTCAAAATATTATAATGATGACTTTTTAAAGTTACCACTAATCATTTCTTCTTTAATTATAATAATTAACGCATTTCAATTTGTTAAACTAACACAACTATACATTAATCTAAATTTTAAGGATAAAGCTATATTTGAATTCATTTCAGTTTTAATAAGCTCAATTATTGCAATTGTCTTAGCCTACAACGGGGCAGGGATTTGGTCTATTGTTTTGTATAATATACTTAGATCATTATTAATGTCAATATGTTTATATATTAATAACCCAAAAGGGGTTGGATATAAATTTAATATTAGTGTTTTTAAAGATATTTATGGATTTGGAGTTAATACTTCTTTTTCTTCTGTTCTAACCATAATTTTTGATAATATTTATTCACTTATATTAGGGAAATATTTTAATCTTTCTCAAGTCGGTTATTATTTTCAAGCAAGAAGATTGCTCGATGTTCCTTCAGGAGTTCTCACCACATTAAGCAATGGCCCAATTTATTCAGGACTTTCAAAAATTCAGGATAATAAGGACCAGTTTTCACAAGGCTATATTAAAACAATTAATATTTTAATGGCAATTTCTGGGATTATGGTAATTTTTGTATACTTATTTTCAGATGATATCATATTAATAATTTTCGGAAATAAATGGATTCAATCGGTGATTTATTTAAAAATACTCTCTCTATCTGTATTAATTTTTATTCAGGACTCATTTAATAAGGTTATTTTTAAAATATATAATAAAACCAGAACCATGCTTAAATTAGACCTATTCAAAAAAGGAATTCAGCTAATTGGAATTGGTATCGCTATATATTTTCAAAATATTAATGTTTTATTGATTAACTACATAATTTCTTTGTTTATTGGTTATTTATTAACTAATTATTACTCAAGAAAAATATTAAATAGTGTCTATTACGTTGAACAGAGGAATTTTATTTATCTAGTTGTTATAATTTCAATATTATTATTTGGAAGTGATTACTTTTATACTATTTTTAATAAAACTATAGTTCGTTATTTGTTTTTTGTATTTATTACCATTCCAGTATATGCTTTTTTGTTATATAGATTTAAAATTTTAGACGTTAAATCAATTTTTAAAGGGGCATTAATTTTAAAATAAATGGGACTCAAAATTATTTTACTTTTTTTATCTTATGCATTTTTTATATATGCTCCGGATGTATATTCTTTGAAATACTGTAATTATATTTTTATTCTATTTTTAATTACCGTCATCCCTTTCATAGTTCAGACTAGTAAAAACAAAAACTATTTTAATTTTCATCTATTTTTTCTTTTAAGTATTTTCTTCACAAATTTTGCTTATCCATTGTTTATTTACCCATTTAATCCAGAATACTTTAGTGTATTTAGTTTTGGATTTAATCAAAATATTATTACTAAAGCTACGGCATTAAGTCAATTAGCAGTTTCTTCATATGTTTTTGGTGTCAGTATTTCCACAAATAAGAATAAAAAAAGAAAAGAAATACTATATGTATTTTCAAAAGGGTTAGAAATATTTACTATAAACATCGCATTGTTTTTTTCTTTTATTTTTTGTGCATATGTAATATATACAGCATTTAATAATTCAAATGAGGAAGTTTTAAATACCCAAATCGTTAGTGTAACAATTGTTTTCTTAGTTATTGCAATATTAATTAGTTTGTTGAATAATAAACATGAATTATATCGAAGTCCCTTAAAAGCATTATTGAGAAACAAAAAATTACTTGCAACATGTATTCTAATTTTATTATCAAGTATTTGGTTTGGTGACCGTGGTCCTGCTATTCAAGTCTTTTTTATTGGAATGTATTTTTATGTCACATACATTAAGAAGATAAGCTTAAAAACTTTATTGATGCTGGTTGTATTTGGCATGTTTATTCTAACTATGATTTCTTATACACGTGGAACAAATAGTAATTTGCGTTCGGGATCTTTAAGTGGAACTGTATCAGAAGCCTATAATCAAATGACATCGTTTAATACTTTTTGGGATTATGGGATGGATTTAATAGGTACTAATCGAAATCTTTTTATAGCTATGGAGCTTAAAGAACGAGAAGGATTGTTATATGGTTCTAGTTATTTTCCAGTAATATTCTCCCCTATCCCCGGTTTACCTTATTTTATAACTACATCAATTTTTAACAATACGCCCGATGAATTGTCTACAGCCTATATTATTACAGATTATACCGGGATAAAAGATTGGGGTATGGGAACTAATTCAGTAGGTGATATTTACATGAATTTTGGAACCTTGGGCGTAATAATTTTATTTTATTTATTTGGTTATTACATCCATAAGTTATCAGTTCAACGAGATATATATAGCATTCTTGCTTATGCTTTATTTTTTGGACTAGTTATTTATTATCCCCGAGCGTCTTTGTTAGATCAATTAACTTTAATTATAAGAGCGATTATAATTTTATATGTTATGTTAAGAATTAGTGGAAATCCAAGAAAAATAATTAAATAATGAATATTGTTGTATTTGATAATTCAGGTCTTGTAGAAAATGGAGATGATTTTTGCGTCGAAGTGGGCACAGGTTCATTTGCTAAAGAATTAGTTGATCTTGGACATAAAGTTACTTTCTATGGTCAAACAGTTGGAGGTCTATCAAATACTACCGACGTTTTTCCATTAAAATCTAACGGGATAAAAGTAATCGGTATAAAGAGATTAAATAATAAGATTTTCTCTTATTTGAGGATATATTGTTTGGCATTAAAACCAATTTTGAAAGCCGATATAGTATATTTTTTCTATCCATCAGCGATGAGATTCCTAATTTTCACTTGTATTTTATTCAGGAAGAGATATGGTATTTATATACGTGGAATTGATGATTTGGAGAATTTCGAATCGAAGATATTTTTTAAAAAAGCTTCATTTGTTTTAACAGTTGCGGATTTTTTTACTGATTATGTAAATGATATTGCAAAAAGAAAGATTGCATCCAATATCCGACCTATGATTAAACTTGGTGAACAAAATATTGTTTGGAATAGGAGTTATTCTGATGGAAAGAATTTAGAGATATTATTTATTGGTAGAATGACCAATGATAAGGGTGTAATAGAATTAATACATTCTATATCTCAATTAAATCGAAAGGGAATAATTGTTAAAGCAAATTTAATTGGGGATGGAGAATATATAAATGAGTTAAAAGATTTGTCTAATAATTTGGGATTACATGATTTAATTCATTTTAAGGGACCGCTTTTTGATAAAGAAGAAATAATTAAATATTATTTAGATGCAGATTTATTTGTTCTACCGACTTACCACGAAGGTTTTCCCAGGACATTATATGAAGCTATGATTTTAGGAATTCCCATAATAACGACCTTTGTGGGAGGAATTTCAAGTGTAATGATCGATAAATTTAATTGCTTGAGAATAGAGGAAAAATCTATTGAAAGTTTGGAAAATGGTATTCTCTTTGCAATAGATAATTACGAAAAATTTATTGAATATGCTGAAAATGCTAGAGATACAGTATTGAAAATTTTGACGAATAGAAAAGAATCTCACGCAGAATTGTTTAATTCCATAATTAAAAAATCATGAAGGTCTTGAAACCATTTTTATTATTTCTATTTATTTTTACTTTATCAAATGTCGGAGTATCACAAAGTTTTATATATAGAGATTTACCAAATAATTTAAGAAATTTATCAAGTAGTTCATCAATTGAAATTGATGAAATTAAAACAACTTTATTTCGCAATGGTTCTGATCTAACAACTTATCTGCCAAAAAAATATAACACTAGCGGTAAAATTGATTATACTAATTTTCTTCAAAAGGGAATTGATCAAAATTCTTTGGTAATTTTACCGAATTTTCCAATTTTAATAAATAGTTCTGGTCTTCGATTAAAATCAAATTCCAAGATTTTATTTCAAAAAAATAGTTTGTTAATTGTAAAAGCGAATGATAAAGAGTTTTATTCAGCATTAAATATTGAAAATGTATCAAATGTGGAGGTGTATTTTGCCAAATTAAAAGGAGATAGGAAAGTTCACTTAAGTAAATCTGGAGAATGGGGGATGGGTATATATATCATACATTCAAGAAATATAAAGCTATATAAATCAAATATTTCTCAGTTTTGGGGAGATGGTATTTATATTGGTCGAAACCAAGGTAATACTTCTCAAAATATTCAAATAATAGGATCTATATTAGATAATAATAGACGCAATGGGATTTCAATTATTTCTGGGAATAATGTCTTAATTAAAAATACCGTAATTTCTAACACAAATGGTACATCTCCAGAATATGGAATTGATCTAGAACCAAATGGACCTGGAGATATTATGCAAAACATAGTTTTTGATAATGTAATAAGCTATAACAATAATGGAGGAGGTGTTTTATTTGCCTTTGATAATTTACAAGGTGGAAATAAAAAGTTTATAGGGGTCTCCATAAATAAATTTGACGATTATTACTCAAAAAACAGTTTTGGATTTTATTTTGATAGAGGATATCAAAAATACGCCTATCCTTTGGGCGGAAATATTAACATAACGAATGTTAACCTCAATCAAATTAAAAGACCTATAGAGACTTTTGAAAGTCGTAAATCAAATATTACAGTAAATATTTCAGGTTTAAAGATTAATAATAAATCAAAAACAAATAGTGAAATAAAAGGATTTGTTAAGAATATTCATACCGGAATAAATGGCATATTAAAATAATGAAATAATGAATAAACTCGTTAGTGTAATAATACCATTTTATAATGGTGCGAATTGGCTTGTGGAGGCAATTGATAGTGTTTTAAATCAAACTTATAACAATTTTGAAATTATTGTTATAAATGATGGATCTCCAGAAGATATCAGTTTTATAACTGAAAAGTATGCCGATAAGGTGATCTTTATAAGCAAAAAAAATGGTGGTCCGGCATCTGCAAGAAATATGGGGATTGAACGTTGTAGCGGTGATTATATTGCTTTTTTAGATTCGGATGATATCTGGTTGCCCACTAAAACTGAAGAACAAGTTTCTTTCATGGAGAAGAGAGATATTATGTGGTCTCATACAGGTTATTGTAATTGGTATCCAGAAAGTGATTTATGTGTGTCAAAAAGCAATAAGAATGATTATGGCGATGTATACATTCGGAGTTTTTTATCCTTAAGAGCTCCTACACCTGCCATTATGATTAAAAGAGATTATATGACAAAACATGGTGATTTATTCTTTTTTGAAGATATGAGGTTTTCGGAGGATTCTGCTTTATGGTCAAAAATCGCTATAAATTATAAACTTGGACTAATTAATAAGTGTTTAGTTAAGGTTAGGCAAAGAGGCTCTAATGCAGATCTGTTTGCAACCATTCGTTTTCAATCGAAAAATTCAATTTATTCAAAAATTGAAGAAGGTATTTATCCTAATTTACCCTTCTTAATTAAGTTTATATGTAAGATTTACATTTTCGAGGGGAAAATAGTTGAGTTTTTAGAAAAGAGATTGAAATTGAATAATAAAACTGTTGAATTTATCGGAAAAGTATTATGGAGTTTTCCATTTGTAATGGAAAGAATTTATTTAAAAACATTGAATTCTAAAAGAGATTTAAGATTTATAAAATGAAAGAAATTAGAGAATACCAAATCTGCACAAAAACTATAATGGATACTTCGGATCCTAATATAATTTTTAATGAAAAGGGAGAAAGTGATTATTATATTAATTTTGTCAATGAAATATTACCCAGCTGGAATACTGGAGAAGAGGGGTATAAACTCTTAATGCAAACAGCAGATAAAATTAAAAATGATGGGAAAAATCGTGACTTTGATTGTATAATAGGATTGAGTGGTGGACTTGATAGTTCATATGTAGCTTATATCGCAAAAGAAATTATGGGTCTACGTCCACTATTATTTCATGTGGATGCTGGTTGGAATACAGACAAAGCTGTGGGGAATATAGAAAAACTTGTGAATGGATTAAATGTAGATTTGTATACTCAAGTTATTAATTGGGAGGAAATGAAGGACTTACAAAGATCATTTTTTAAATCTCAAATACCTGATCAAGATATGCCTCAGGATATTGCATTTTTTTCAGGACTATATAAATTTGCAAAAAAGCATAAAATAAAATACGTATTAACTGGTGGTAATTTTTCCACAGAATGTTGTCGAGAACCAGAAGAATGGGGAGCCTATCCAGGAATTGATAAGAAATTAATTCTCGATATCCACAAGAAATTCGGTGAAAAAAACCTGAAAACCTTCCCAATTGTAGATATTTTACAATACAAAATTTTTTATAAATATTTTCTAGGCATGGAAGTTTTCAAACCATTGAATTTGATACCATATATTAAAAATGAGGTTGAGGAATTATTAGAAAATAAATTTGGATGGGAACCTTTTCAACATAAACATCATGAATCCCGATTTACAAGATTTTTTGAGGATTATTGGTTACCTAGAAAATTTGGGTTTGAAAAGAGAAGAGCCCACTTTTCATCTTTAATTTTAACAGGTCAAATGACTAGAGATGAAGCTTTAATTAGAATTTCTAAGCCTGAGCTTTCAGAAGAATTCTTGAGAAAGGAATTTGAATATGTGGCTGAAAAACTTGATTTTAAAGTTGAAGAACTTGAAGCAATTTTCAATGGCCAAAACAAAACATTTAATGACTATAAAAATAAAAGGGCTTTGATAGGTCTTGGAGCTCAGACGATGAGAAAATTGGGATTGGAAAAACGCTTATTTAGATAGATGATTACATTAATTGATTACGGTGTAGGGAATATAAATGCTTTTGTAAATGTTTATAAAAGAGTAGATGTTCCTGTAAAAATAGCTCGAAGTAAAGAAGAGTTAGCGGGTGCTGAAAAGTTAATACTTCCTGGTGTAGGTCATTTTGATCATGCAATGACACAACTTAATACTTCGGGAATGCGAGATACCTTAGATAATTTAGTTTTAGGAGATAAAATTCCTGTTATTGGTATTTGTGTAGGTATGCAAATGATGGCAAATAACAGTGATGAAGGAAATTTGGAAGGGTTAAAATGGATTGATGCTACAGTTCGAAAATTTGATGAATCTACTATTAAACAGGTGACTCGATTGCCCCATATGGGATGGAATGATGTCAAACCTGTAAAAGACATTAGTTTATTTCGTGGGTTAGAAAAAGAAGCTATTTTTTACTTTTTACACACTTACTTTTTTGAATGTAATTATAAAGAGGATATTATGGCAGTAACAGATTACGGTATCACTTTCGCATCTGCAGCTAATCATGAAAATAAATACGGAATTCAGTTCCATCCTGAAAAGAGTCATCAATATGGGGAGATTTTATTACATAATTTTGCAAAACTCTAATAACAATGTTACGACCTAGAATCATCCCAAGTTTACTAATACAAGATAATGGATTGGTAAAAACAGTTAATTTTAAGAATCCGGTATACGTTGGAGATCCTATCAATGCGGTTAAGATTTTTAACGAAAAATCTGTTGATGAATTGGCTATTTTCGATATTGATGCCACGGTTAAAGGATATGAACCGAACTATAGCTTAATTGAGAGAATTGCTAATCAATCCAGAATGCCTTTATGTTATGGTGGAGGAGTAAAAACTGTTGAGCAAGCTCAACGTATTTTCGGATTAGGTATTGAAAAAATTGCTCTTTCCTCTGCTGTTTTACAAAACCCGCAGCTTATTACAGATATCGCAGACCGTGTTGGTGCTCAATCTGTAATCGTAGTTTTAGATGTAAAAAAGAAGATATTTGGAGGTTATGAAGTTTTCATTCATAACGGTAAAAAGGGAACTGGTATTAATCCATTTCAATTCATTAAGGAAGCTCAAATGAAAGGTGCCGGAGAAATTATTATTAACTCTATTGACCAAGATGGAGTTATGAAGGGATTTGACCATACGTTAATTGATAAAGCTAGAGAACAAACTTCTTTACCTATGACAGTCTTAGGTGGTGCAGGAAGTTTAAGCGATATAAAAAAAGTCATAGATAAGCATCAAATAATTGGTGTAGCTGCAGGAAGTTTATTTGTATTTAAAGGAGTTTATAAGGCAGTACTAATTAATTATCCCACTAAGGAAGAAAAAGATAAACTGTATACTCAACATTAATTATGAAAATTAAAAATGAAATCTTACTTATAACTGGTGGGACTGGTTCTTTTGGAACAGCAGTCTTGAACCGTTTTTTAGATGCTGATCATTTTCGGGAGATAAGGATATTTTCTCGTGATGAAAAAAAGCAAGATGATATGCGAAATCTATATAAAAATAATAAAATCAAATATTATATAGGTGATGTTAGAGATTTCAATTCTCTAGAACCCGCTACACGTGGAGTGGATTATATATTCCATGCTGCAGCTTTAAAACAAGTTCCATCTTGCGAATTTTTTCCAATGCAAGCTGTAAAGACAAATGTTGAAGGAACACAAAATGTAATTCGTGCAGCCGCTTCTAATGGAGTTAAAAAAGTAATCTGTTTATCAACCGATAAAGCCGCATATCCTATAAATGCTATGGGAATTTCGAAAGCAATGATGGAAAAAGTAGCTGTGGCAGAGGCAAGAAATCTAAAAGAAACAGTAGTATGTCTAACTAGATATGGAAATGTTATGGCTTCTCGAGGATCAGTAATTCCTTTATTTCTAAATCAGATTCAAAAAAATGAACCGATCACTATTACAGATCCAAATATGTCTCGTTTTTTCATGTCCTTAGAAGATGCGGTTGATTTAGTATTATTTGCGTTCGAACATGGTAAACCAGGTGATTTATTTGTAAATAAAGCACCTGCTGGAACAATTGGCGATTTAGCAAAAGCTTTAATTTCTTTGACAGGAAAAGAAGTGCCAATTAAAGTTATTGGCACTCGTCATGGCGAAAAATTATACGAAACATTGTGTACTCGTGAAGAAATGTTAAAGGCAGAGGATATGGGTGATTTTTACCGAATTCCTGCAGATAATAGGGATTTAAATTACGCAAAATATTTTTCAGAAGGCGAAAAAGATATTTCAGAAATTGAAGATTATCACTCACATAATACTGAACAGCAAGGGGTTGAAGGTTTGAAGAATTTGATTTCTAAATTACCATTAATTCGAAAAGAAGTATTTGGGGAAAACATTTTGCAATACCCATATTAATTTTTAATGATTGAAAACTAATGTTTGGTTATCATCAAGAAATAAGATTTAGAAAAACGTTGTTATAAAGATTTTCGATATATTTTATAATTCTTAAATACAAAAAAATTCTAATAATTATTCAAGTCCGAGAAAATTTTAATTAATAAAAATAATAAAATGATAAATATAGGAATCACTGGTCAAAATGGTTTTGTCGGACAGCATTTATATCATACTTTAAAATTAAAACCTGATAAATTTAATGTTGTAGAATTTCAAAAGGATTTTTTTGAGGATGAGTCAGAAATGGATAAATTTGTATCTCAGTGTAATGTCATTGTGCATTTAGCAGCCATGAATCGTCATGAAAATGAGCAATTTATTTATGATATGAATATTATGCTCGTAAATAAATTGGTTGCCTCATTAGAACGTACAGAAACAACACCCCATGTCCTTATTTCATCATCTACCCAAGAAGAACGCGAAAATTTGTATGGGAGGTCCAAAAAAGAAGGTAGAGAGACTTTGCTAAAATGGGCTTCTGAAAATGATGCAAAGTTTTCAGGGTTAATTATTCCAAATGTATTTGGAGCCTTTGGAAAACCATTTTATAATTCATTTATTTCTACATTTTGTCATCAGTTGACCCATGGTGAAATTCCTACAGTAGTAAATGATGGTGAAGTAAATTTAATTTATGTTCAAGAGTTAATTGACCATATTATTGCGGAAATAGATTCGGAGAAACCTTCATCAAATTTGTCAATAGAGCCTACAGCTACTAAAAAAGTTTCAGAAGTATTGTCAATGCTTTTAGATTTTAAATCAAAATATTTTGATACAGGTGAAATTCCTGTTTTAAACGATGATTTTGAACATAATCTTTTTAATACATATAGGTCATTTATAGATTATAAAACACATTTCCCCGTAAAATTTATACAACATAAAGATCCCAGAGGTGCTTTCGTGGAAATAATTAGGTTAGGTATCGGAGGACAATGTTCATTTTCTACTACTGTCCCAGGAATTACCAGAGGAAACCATTATCATACAAGAAAAATTGAACGTTTCGCTGTGATAAAAGGAAAAGCATTAATACAGTTAAGAAAAATAGGCACGTGTGAGGTTTTGGATTTTTACTTAGATGGTTCTGATCCTGCATATGTAGATATGCCTATTTGGTATACTCATAACATTAAAAATATTGGAGATGAAGATTTATATACTAATTTCTGGATAGATGAACCCTATAATCCAGAAGATGCGGACACCTATTTTGAAACAGTTTAAAAATTATAAATAAATGAAAAAATTAAAAGTAATAACGGTCGTTGGCACACGTCCGGAAATTATTAGATTATCTCGTGTAATTTCAGCTTTGGATTATTCTGAAGCAGTTGAACATATAATTGTCCACACTGGTCAAAATTATGATTTTGAATTAAATCAAATTTTCTTTGATGATCTTGGTTTGCGGAAGCCAGATTATTTTCTTGAAGCAGCTGGGAAAACTGCCACGGAAACCATCGGAAATATACTGATAAAAATAGACCCTTTATTGGATCAGTTGAAGCCTGATGCATTTTTGGTATTAGGCGACACTAATTCATGTTTATGCGCAATACCTGCAAAAAAGCGGCATATTCCAATTTTTCATATGGAAGCTGGTAATAGATGTTTTGACCAAAGAGTTCCTGAAGAAACAAATCGTAAGATTGTAGATCATATAGCTGATATTAACTTGACATATTCAGATATAGCTCGGGAATACCTTTTGCGCGAAGGACTGGCTTCAGATCGAATTATAAAAACTGGATCTCCAATGTTTGAAGTATTGTCACACTATTTGCCACAAATTGATTCATCTGAAATATTAAAAAAGCTTAATCTTGAAGACAATCAATATTTTGTGATTTCATCTCATCGTGAAGAAAATATTAATAATGAAAAAAACTTCCGTAGTTTAATGGCTTCTTTAAACGCTATAGCGGAGAAATATAATCTTCCAGTAATAGTATCTACTCATCCCCGTACAAAGAATATGATTGATAAGATGAAAATTGAAATGCGACCGCAAATACAATTTCTCAAGCCTCTTGGTTTTCATGATTATAATGCCTTGCAAAAAAGATCATATGCTGTTTTATCAGATTCAGGAACTATTTCAGAAGAATCATCCATTCTTAATTTTCGTGCACTTAATATTCGGGAAGCGCATGAACGTCCTGAGGCTATGGAAGAAGCTTCTGTCATGATGGTTGGACTATCTCCAGAACGAATTATTCAAGGCTTAGTCCAGGTTTTAAATCAAAAATCTGGTGAGAATAGAAATTTTCGACTTGTAGCGGATTACTCTATGCCTAATGTTTCAGAGAAGATTGTCAGAATTATTATTTCTTATACTGATTATATCAAGAGAACAGTTTGGTCTGAAGAAATTTAAAGATGAATATTTTATTCTTAACATTAGCTGAGATCAATTCTATTGAAGATCGTGGTATATATCAAGATCTACTACGTAAATTCCGTAATGAAGGACATTCTGTTTTTTTAGTTACTCCTGTCGAACGAAGAAAACATGTCTTAACGAATTTTGAGAAAAAAGAAGGGGTTTCCATACTTCAAGTAAAAACCTTTAATATTCAAAAAACCAATAAAATTGAAAAAGGTCTAGGAACTTTGGCTATTGAGTATCAATATTTGTATGCAATCAAAAAATATCTTAAAAATATTAAATTCGATTTAATATTGTATTCTACACCACCAATTACCTTTGCAAAAGTTATTGAATACATTAAAAAAAGAGATAATTCACAAACCTATCTATTGTTAAAGGATATTTTTCCCCAAAATGCTGTGGATATGAAGCTGATAAAACAAGGAGGTTTTATACATCGTCAATTTCTAAAAAAGGAAAAAAAACTTTATCAAATTTCCGATACAATAGGATGTATGTCACCAGCTAACATACAGTATATTATATCTAATAATCCTGAAGTTGATCCTGCAAAAGTAGAAGAGAATCCAAATTCAATTTATCCGATATCATTTAATTATTCATTTGAGGATAAAGCAGCAATTAGAAATAAATATGATATCCCATTAAATAAAAAAGTTCTTGTTTATGGTGGAAACTTGGGAAAACGACAAGGGTTAGATTTTCTATTAGAAACAATTCATAATTTTAATAGTGATGAAATCTTTTTTTTAATAATAGGAGATGGCACAGAATATCAGCGAATAAGAGATTGGTTTAGAGTTTATTTGCCAAATAATGCAATTTTAATGCAGCGATTGTCAAAGGAAGATTATGATAAATTATTGGCAGCTTGTGATGTTGGACTGATTTTTTTAGATTCCAATTTTTTAATTCCAAATTTCCCATCACGATTATTATCATATCTTGAAATGGGATTGCCAGTATTAGCGGCTACGGATGTGAATACGGATATTGGTAGGATTCTTGAAGAATATAATAGTGGTCTATCAGTAAGAGCAGGGAATCTAGAAGATATGATTGAAAAGTTAAACAGCCTTTTAAAATTAGATCTAAAAAATATGGGTATTAATGGTCGGGATTTATTATTAAAAAATTATACGGTAAACAGGTCATATAATATTATCATGAATAGAATGAGGTATTAATTATGTATAAAGAATATTTAAAACGGTTAATAGATTTTTTAATTTCGTTAATTGGATTTATAATTTTGCTACCTGTCTTTATTGTAGTAACAATTGGTTTATATTTTGCAAATGATGGCAAACCTTTTTTCTTTCAATCAAGGCCAGGGTTAAATGAACGTATCTTTCGAATCGTTAAATTTAAAACTATGAATGATAAAAAAGATATGAATGGAAATTTGTTGCCAGATTCTGAAAGGTTAACAATAATTGGATCTATTGTTCGAAAAACATCAATAGATGAAATACCTCAATTAATTAATGTGTTAAAAGGAGATATGTCTATTATTGGCCCTCGACCTTTATTACCAGAGTATTTAAATTTGTATAATAAAAATCAAAAACGAAGACATGAGGTTAGACCAGGAATTACTGGTTGGGCACAAATAAATGGAAGAAATGCTATATCTTGGAAACGAAAATTTGAGTTAGATATTTGGTATGTAGAAAATGTCTCATTCTGGTTAGATATTAAGATATTTTTTTTAACTATTAAAAAAGTGTTTGTAAGAGAGGGCATATCTCAAGAAGGTCAAGCAACAATGGAGGCGTTTAACGGAAAAAATTAAAAATATGGGAGCACAAATATTAGGTATTGAATATATATTACCGTCTAATAAAATCACTAATAAGGATTTATCTGATAAATTTCCAGATTATGATTTTGAAAAATTTGAAGAAAAGGTCGGAATAAAAAATAGATATTGGGCGAATGGAGGACAAACTGCATTGGATTTAGCTATTGATGCATGTGAAAAATTATTTAAAAGGTTTAATAAGAGTGAGATTGATTATTTAATATATTGTACTCAAAGTCCAGAATATTTTTTACCAACTACTGCTTGCATACTTCAGAATAAATTAGGTCTTAATAAAAATGTTGGGGCTTTCGATTATAATTTAGGATGTTCTGGATATGTTTATGGTTTAAGTTTAGCTAAAGCCTTAATAGAGAGCGGACAAAGTAAGAACGTTTTACTAGTAACTTCTGAAACTTATTCTAAATATATACATCCACAAGATAAATCAAATTTAGCAATTTTTGGGGATGGAGCGACTGCAACATTAATCTCGACTTCAAGCGCCAATAAAATAGGAGATTTTTTATTCGGAACAGATGGAAGTGGAGCTGATAAGCTAATTATTAAAAATGGGGCTGGGAAAAATAAGCTGGAATTTTCTCCAAGCTTATTATCTTATGGCTCAGATAATGTTTATACAGACAATCATTTGTATATGAATGGTCCAGAAATTTTTAATTTTACAGCCGAAAATATCCCCAACTTTACTAATGAAGTCCTATTAAAAAATAGCATTCCAAAAAGTGAAATTGATTTTATGGTACTTCATCAAGCAAATGCATTTATGTTAGAATTTCTTAGGAAAAGGATAAAAATTGAAAAGGAAAAATTCTATATAGACTTAGAAGATTCTGGAAATACTGTCTCAAATACAATCCCAATTGCATTAAAAAAACTTGGAAGAAAGTTGCTAGATGAGGAAGACAAAAAAGTAATTGTGGTTGGCTTTGGTGTGGGATTATCCTGGGCAGGTGGATTAATTAATATAAATAAAAATATTTAATAAAAAAATCATGAAAACAGAAAAATTTTTAGAATTGTTGGTTGAAGAACTTGAATTAGAAACTCCTATTTCTGAATCTACTAATTTAAAAGAATTAGAAGAATGGGATTCTATGGTTGCAATGATGCTAATAGGTGTAGTTTCTAACGAATTTGATATGACTCTATCTGCTAAAGATATTGAAGAAATTACCACAGTTCAGTCATTAATTAATAAGATAGGAGCAGAAAAGTTCTTGTAAAAGAATTCAATTGTGAAAAAAACTATACTCGTAACCGGAGTAACATCTGGTATTGGAAAAGCATTAGCGCAAGAATTATTATTAGATTCAAATGTAGAATTGTTTGGAATTGGGAGAGATGATTCAAAAATACAAGATCTATTAATTGGGCATAAAAACTTTAATTTTATAAATTTTGATTTAGCTCAAATAGATAGAATTGAGGAGTTATTTAAAAAGAATTTTAAAGACGTTAAATTTTCAGGATTTGTACATTGTGCAGGAATTGAAGAAACAATTCCCATTTCACTTTATACACCTGAGAAAATTTTACAAATTTTTCAAATAAACGTTTTTTCAGCGATTGAACTATTGCGATTTATATCTAAAAAGAAACATTCTGAGGATGCTGCTAGTTTTATTTTAGTTTCTTCAGTGATGGGTGAGTTAGGGCAAGCAGGTAAAGTTGGTTATTGCTCTTCAAAAGCTGCACTCTTAGGAGTGGTAAAATCGCTAGCGTTAGAACTTTCTAAACGACTAATTAGAGTAAATGCTGTTTTGCCAGGAATAGTGAATACGCCTTTGACACAAAAATTATTTGATCAACTTGATGAAAGTAATGTTGAAAGAATAAAACTAATGCATCCTGTTGGAATCGGAAGTCCATCAGATGTTGTAGGAATATTAATGTATTTACTTTCAAAAAAATCAATTTGGATGACAGGACAAAATATTAAAATTGATGGAGGATATTCAACTCAATAAAATAAATACTACTATTATTGGAGCAGGTGGATTAGCAAGAGAAATAGATTCGTGGATTGCGTTAGACAATAAAAGTAATATTAAAATAAATGGTTTTTGGGATGATAACCAATTAGCATTAGATAATTACAATATTTCCAAAAAAGTACTTGGAGACCTAAGTGATCCTCGTATTTCTGGTTCTGTTTTAATTGGAATCATGGATTGTAATTTTAAACAGATTATCTTTGAAAGACTTAATTCTTCAGATAAAATAAAAATATCTTCATATTTAAATGAATCGGTAATAATAGGTTTAAGATCAGAATATGGGATAGGTTCGATATTATTCCCAAAAGTAATTGTTTCTTGTGATGTAAAAATTGGAAATGGCTGTTTTATTAATTTGGGAACTCAAATTGGACATGATGCTAAAATTGGTGATTATGTAAGTATTATGCCTAAGGTAGATTTAGGCGGTGGAGTAGAAATTGGCAATAATGTATTCATTGGTACTGGCGCAACTATTTTACCCGGAGTTAAAATTGCATCCAATACGAGAATAGGTGCAGGTAGTGTTGTTTTGAAATCAATAAAAAATGGGGGAACATATTTTGGTAACCCAGCAAAAAAAATATTTTGATATGAATGATAAAATTTGGTTATCCTCTCCTCATATGGGGGGGAAAGAAATAGATTATATTCAGGAAGCATTTGATGAAAATTGGATCGCTCCTTTAGGCCCAAATGTGAATGGGTTCGAGCAAGACTTAATTAATTT
Source organism: Sphingobacterium sp. 1.A.4 (assembly GCF_002734245.1). Taxonomy (NCBI): domain Bacteria; kingdom Pseudomonadati; phylum Bacteroidota; class Sphingobacteriia; order Sphingobacteriales; family Sphingobacteriaceae; genus Sphingobacterium; species Sphingobacterium sp. 1.A.4. The sequence goes on along the minus strand of NZ_PEAZ01000001.1, from coordinate 35,478 downwards.
TTTAGATGAGGATGTTAAAGTTGCAGCTTTATCTGCAGGAACTGCTGCTCTTCATTTAGCTTTAATTCAATGTGGTGTAAGCCATGGTGATGAGGTAATTTGTCAATCAATGACTTTTTCTGCATCAGCAAATCCTATTGTTTATCAAGGAGCTATACCTGTATTTATTGATTCTGAAGAAGATACATGGAATTTATGTCCATTTGTCTTAAAAGAAGCAATAAAAAGTCGAATTGCAAATGGTAAAAAACCAAAGGCAATTATTGTTGTACATCTTTATGGAATGCCAGCAAAAATGAATGAAATATTGGAGGTTGCGAATGAATTTGATATTCCAGTTATAGAGGATGCTGCAGAAGCGCTTGGCTCTAGTTATAATGGTAAAAAATGTGGGACCTTTGGTAAATTTGGGATCCTTTCCTTTAATGGTAATAAAATAATAACTACTTCTGGAGGGGGGGGCATTGGTATGCCATAATCAAGAAGACAAAGATATGACAGTATTCCTGTCCACCCAAGCTCGAGATAACGCGCTTCATTATCAACACTCACACATTGGATACAATTATCGTATGTCAAATATTTCTGCAGGCATAGGTCGTGGACAGATGGAGGTATTAAATTCTCGTGTTGAAGCTCGCAGATTAATGCATGATTTTTATTCGGATTTGTTCGAAGAAATTCCAGGAATTAGAGTCTTATCAGAACCTAATTCAGATTTTTTTTCTAACCATTGGTTATCAGCAATTACTATTGAACCAACAATTACCGATATTAGTAGGCATGATTTGCATTTAGCTTTATTAAATGAAAATATTGAATCAAGACCTCTATGGAAACCAATGCATATGCAACCTATATTTTCGAATGTACCTTATTTTGGAGAAAATATTGCGGAAAATTTATTTAATAAGGGACTGTGCTTACCATCTGGATCAAACTTGTCAAATCAAGATAGAGAAAGAATATTTACTGCAATAAGTCATCTATTTGGTAGATAAATATTAAATTTTTTAAGCATTAATGATTTTATGATAGAGATAATTAAAGGAGGAGAAGCTAAAGATTTTAGAGGTAATATACGTTTTGTTAACGATTTTGATATGTCTTTGGTTAAGCGTTTTTATATTATTAAAAATTCTGACATTGAATTGATAAGAGGTTGGCGAGGTCATCGAGTTGAACAACGTTGGTTTTATGTATTAACGGGATCTTTCATATTAAATATTATTAAAATTGATGATTGGAATAAACCTTCTTCAGATTTACCAATAGAAAAAAAAATTATAAGATCCCAGGATATGCAGATTATCCATGTTCCTAAAGGTTATGCTACAGCGTTTCAGGCCATGGAAGAAGGTTCAGAACTTATGGTTTTTGCAGATTTTGGAATAGAAAATGCTCCCAATGATAATTATTTATGGGCTCAGGATTATTTTTCTAATTTAAGGAGTTGATTCAAATTAAATTTTGATGGGGATAGAGATTTATTTTTTTGATGATTTTTTTATATACTTCCCTTTAGGAATGAATAGACTCCCGAAAGAAAAAGAAATTTTTCTTTTTAAAAGCTCTTATATTCAATAATCATTATATATAGAATTATTTATATTACTTTTGTATTCATTTAGGTAAAATTGGATTAATTTTTGCCAACAGCCTATAAAATTGTCTCGATGAAAAAAATTTATTTAGCATTTGTTTTGATTTTATTTTTGGCCTCATGTGCCTCGCGCAAAGAGATAGTTTATTTACAGCCATCACAAATCCAATTGGAGAATATGGCAGACAATTACGCGCCAAAAATTCAACAACAGGATCTACTGACTATTACAATTTCGGCACCTGATGTAAAGGCTACTGTTCCATTTAATCAACAAAACGTTTATCAAGCGACAGCAGGAAATGCTACTGATATGGCGTTTAAACCTACTTACTTAGTTGATAATAATGGAGAAATAGATTTTCCTGTACTGGGTAAAATTAAAGTAGGAGGGTTGAGTAGGTTAGAGGCTACTGAATTGCTGCGAAATAATTTAAAACAATATATTAATGATCCTGGAGTAAATCTGACATTTTCAAATTTTAAAATAACAGTATTGGGAGAGGTAAATAGGCCAGGAAGTTATACATTAACACAAGAAAGAATAACAATATTAGAGGCATTAGGTCTTGCAGGTGACCTTACTTTAAAAGGTAAGCGCGAGAATATTCTTTTGATTAGAGAACACAATGGGGAGAAAAAGATGGAAAGGTTAAACTTATTAACGGATTCAATTTTAAATTCTCCTTATTATTATCTAGCTCAAAACGATGTTATATATGTAGAGCCCAACAACTCTCAGGTTCGAAATACTCGGTATGGTCAAGATACCAATGTATGGATATCCATAACCTCCCTAATCATTACCATAACAGCATTAATTGTAACTAATAGCAAATAAGCTCATGCACCAACCTACCAACAATTCTTATAATAATACAATTATGGAAGAACAGGAGATAAATCTGAAGCAATTGGTTGAACAATATGCTTATTATTGGAAATGGTTTCTTGTTTCAATAATTCTTTCACTTTTAGTAGCCTTCATTTATTTACGATATGCTACTCCTCAATATAGGGTTGATGCAAAAATTTTATTAGAAAAGGAGGATAAGGCAGGTGGGGAATTATCCGGATTAGCTGAATTATCGAGCTTTACTGCTGGTCCTAGTCATTCAGCATTCGTTACAGATCAGATGGAAGTTCTAAAATCGCGTAGAATTTTACGTAAAGTAATAGAGCAACATAATTTTCAAAATTCATATTTTCTTAAGGGTAATATTAAAGAAAGTGAAGTTTTAGAATCACAATCGCCAATAAAAGTAATTGTTTCACAAATAAAAAACTTAAAAACGGGAACTTTTACAGTCAGGATTCTAGATGATTCAAATTATTCTCTTGTAGAAAAAAATGGAATTGAAGAAGAAAAGTTGCAATTTGGCAAAATTGTACAAACAAATTTTGGACAATTATTAATTACTCCAAATGTTAACTTTAATAAATCTATTGGTCAAACAATTCGATTAACCTTACAATCTCTCGATAAAACTATCGATGATTTTAAAAATGATATACAAATTTCTCCAAGTTCCGAAAAGCAATCATATGTAATTTCATTTTCGTTAGCAGGGCCAATAAAAGAAAAATCTGAAATTATTATAAATAGCCTTATTGATCAATATAATATAGATGTTTCAGAGGATAAAAATAAAGTTACATCTGCAACTTCAAAATTTATATCATCTAGACTAGAACTTATTTCAAAGGATTTGGATTCGGCCGATGAGAAAGTTCGTGATTTTAAATCGAATAATAACCTTACCGACCTAATGGCGGAAGCGGAATTAAATTTAAAGACCCTTAGTGAAGCAGATAAGGAAGTTTTAGAGAAAAGAACTCAAGTTGAATTAGCTGATTTTATGAAAGAATCAGTTAGTAATAACTCGGATTTGCAATTATTACCAACCAATATAGGATTGCAAGATCAATCAATAGAAAAAACGCTAATTGAATATAATAAACTTGTATTAGAAAGGAATGATCTGTTAAAGAGTTCTACATCTGATAATCCTGTAGTAAAGAACTTAACCGAAAACATACGGTCTTTGAATAAAAATTTAATGACCTCTCTTAGTAATTATGAATCTGTATTACGCTTATCATTAAATAATTCATTAGCGAAAATGAATAATCTAAAGGGGCGTATTTCAGCTGTTCCAAGGCAAGAACTTGGATTTAAAGATATTTCAAGGCAGCAGCAAATAGTAGAATCAATTTATTTATTCCTTTTGCAAAAACGGGAAGAGAATGAAATAAAAGCGGCTGCGCGACCTGATATTTTGAAGGTAATAGATTCAGCTTATGGTTCAGATGTTCCTGTAGCTCCAAAAAAAATGATTTATTTATTAGGCGCATTTATTGTAGGTTTATTGTTGCCATTTACTATTTTGTATGTTAAATTTTTATTGGATAATAAAATTCATTCACGTAAAGATATCGAGGAGAAATTTAATGCACCAGTATTAGGTGAAGTTCCTAGTTCTGAAGATCCAATTGTAAAAGATAATGATCGATCATCACTTGCTGAAGCATTCCGTATATTAAGAACTAACATAAGTTTTATGTTAGGTGCTAAAAAGGACTCTGCGGTAATTTATGTTACTTCAACCACTTCCGGGGAAGGTAAATCTTTTGTGTCTACAAATCTCTCTAGAATATTGGCAATGTCTGGTAAACGAGTCCTTTTGATTGGAGCTGATATTCGTTCGCCAAAAGTTCTTGATTATTTAGGATTATCGCATTTGCAGCATACGAATATTGGAATTACACAATATTTGATTAATCCCGATATGGCTGTGGAAAATATTCTTATAAAGAAACCTGCGCCATATAATTTCGATATTATTTATTCCGGATATATAGCGCCAAACCCTGCAGAGCTCTTAATGAATGGACATTTTAATGATGTGATCGATTATGGACGTAAAAATTATGATTATGTTATTGTCGATACTGCGCCAGTTAGTTTAGTTACTGATACTTTGTTAATTGCAGATAATGCAGATTTAACCATTTATGTAGCTCGTGCAAATTATCTCGATAAACGCTTATTAAATGTTCCTAAAGAACTTTACGAAGATGGTAAATTGAAAAATATGGCAGTTCTAATTAACGACGTTGACTTTGCTAGAGGATATGGTTATGGTTATGGTTATGGATATGGATATGGTTATATTGATTCTGATGCTGTATCTTTGAGAGCAAAATTGAAAAAAGAATTCAAAAAGCTCTTTAAGAAAAATAAAAAGAAATCACAGTAAATTTTAAAGACTACAATTAAAAAATAAATGCCCAGATATTAAATTACCTGGGCATTTTTAATTAGGCTTTTCTTTATTTAGACGTATCCGGCCTACCAAGTACATATTGTTTAGTCTGATTACGAGGCCGATCTTTGTTTCATGAGCACAGAAGAAAAAAGAGAAAAGATGTTTTCCATGGTTGAGGATTGGAAAGCGAGCGGATTGACCCAAAAAGCATTTGGCCTATTGCACGGGATCAACGTTGCGACCTTGGGTTACTGGGTCGCCAAGTCCAAGGAACAGGGAACCGGTAGCAGAGGTTTTATTGAGATGCCCTTCGGATCAGCTGTGAAAGGGGAACAAATAGAGATTATCTACCCTACGGGGGTGAGGCTGAAAGTACCGCGCGATCTTTCTCTGATATCGCAGCTTCTCCGATTGTAATACCATGTTTTCATTAGGATCATCTCACCGTTTCTATCTTTACGACGGTCATTGCGATATGCGTAAAAGTTTTGATGGGCTTTGTGGCTTGGTTGTTTCGGTGATGCAACGTCAGCCGACCAGTGGCGAGGTGTTCGTTTTCCTGAACCACAAAAACAGCTTTTCTGATTGCAGGAATGCATGAAAATCCGTATCTTTAAGGTATGGAAACAGCGCTGGAAAACCTCTCGAAAGAAGACCTTCTGAAGGTCATTTCCAGCCGTGATGAAAAGATAAAATCACTTTCCAAAGACTCCTCTTCTAAAGATGAAAAAATCGAATATCTGGAATCCCAGCTTGCCATGTACAAGCGGATGCAGTTCGGCCAGAAGCGCGAGCGCTTCGAAGGCGACCCCAACCAGACCGAACTTCCATTTGAGGCAGAACCCGCAGAAGTAGAGCAGCAACAGGAAGAAGCCAAGCAGAAGATCGAGTATATCCGTAAACGTCCAAACCACAAAGGGCGTGCAAAGCTTCCCGAACATTTGCCGGTAATAGAAAAGCATATCCACCCTGAGGGTGACCTGTCTGAAATGGTGTGCATCGGCAAAGAGATCACCGAGGAACTGGAATGTGAGCCTGCAAAGTTCTACATCAACCGCTATATCCGCTATAAGTATGCCGCTAAAAACAGAGATGGCGTTAAGATCGGCGAGCTCCCTGAGCGTGTCATTGATAAAGGCATTCCTGGAGCCGGTCTGCTAGCGATGATCTTAACAAATAAATATGTCGATCATCTCCCGCTATACCGCCAGAAGCAGATCTTCGCCCGGGAGAACATACAGATCGCTTCTTCAACGATAGAGGGATGGACAAAGGAAGCCCTGATCAAACTCCAGCCGCTCTACGACCAACTGGTCTTCGACACAAAAGCAAAAGGATATCTACAGGTAGATGAAACACCTATAAAAGTATTGGACAGCGATAAAAAAGGCGCTGCCCATCAGGGTTATTATTGGGCATACCACGCTCCATTGGATGGGACTGTACTTTTTGATTATAGTCCTACCCGGGGCAGCAGTGCTCCCTTGCCCATACTGGGCACTTTCAAAGGCTATCTTCAGACGGACGGCTATGCCGTATATGAAAAGTATGGCAAGAAAAAAGAGATTACCCACCTGGCCTGTTGGGCACACGCACGCCGTGAGTTTGAAAAGGCACTGGACAATGATCGTCCGAGAGCTGAAAAGGCACTACTGATGATACAGGATCTCTATAAAGTAGAGCGCGGGGCAAAAGAAGAACAACTGTCCGCTGATCGGATAAAGGAAGTGCGATTGGAAGAATCGCTGCCGGTCATCAACGAAATGGGCAAATGGATCTTTGAAGAGATAAAAAACACCTTGCCCAAAAGCCAGATCGGAAAGGCCATGGCCTATGCCTACGCACGTTGGGATGCGTTATCAGCTTATCTATACGATGGAAACCTACAGATCGACAATAACCTTGTGGAGAATGCCATCCGTCCAGTTGCGCTGGGTCGAAAGAACTATCTCTTTGCGGGCAGCCATGAAGCAGCACAAAGATCGGCAATGATCTATTCCTTCTTTGCCAGCTGCAAAAAGCATGATGTGAACCCGTTTCAGTGGCTGAAATATGCCTTGGAAAATATCATGTCCATAAACCACAAAAACCTGAAGGACCTGTACCCACAGAACTATAAACGAATTATCGGATAATCAAATATGTAGTTCATAGGGAGGATACGAAAGCCCCAGCAATAACAAGGTAAACGTTATGGAGTTAATAACCATGACCATAAAACCGATCCAAATACTTGTCCTTTTTTTCGTGTCATAAAATCTTTTATGCACAATAAAGAAATAAATAATGGAATAGATAATCCCAATTGTAAATAACCAGTTTTTAGCATGTCCCAGCCAAGCATAACTTTCAGAAATCTGAGTGACTATATTCAATAAAAGAAAGAATGTCACGATCAATAATAAGAAGGAGAAGTAATTGGATATTCTGGAGTAAGCTGACCCCAGCAATCTGGACAAAAAAGAAATCACCATCTGCATTTAGAGGCTGTTAAAGCATGGCATTCTGGCGGATATTGACCCCTCAAATAAGGGTTTGGACAATTTATTCTGGAGCAAGCTGACCCCTCTTTCGAGATATGGTCATTTTATTCTGGACGATGTTGACCCCTTATTGAAAAGATTGCTCATGAAGCCCATAAATAAGCGATTGAATAACTGATGACGACAGAAAAAACATATTATCAGATTGGGGGTCTGGTCATGGAAATCAGCTCGCCCTCATTATTTCCAATTCAGGAATTTTTAACGAGTTTCGAGGATTTTCAGGTGGATGAACCAAAAGATAAAGCCTCATGCTCAGTAGAAATAAGCTTCGACTATCGCGCTGTAGAATTGGAATTGGGAGTTGGATCGAAGAGCTTGACAGGCAAACTTCTTACCGAATCTATTATTTGGGGCGATGATTTTAGGTTTTATGAAATGGGAAATAGCTATCTGGCAAGTATTTATATAAAGGATCAAAACCATTATTGGTATATGCAATGTAGCAAGGATTTCCGACAGGCAAAGATCTTTATGCAGTAAGAGCCGTGGCCGAGAATATCTAGCCTAATTTCCTGGTTCTTGATGATGCTATATGGGCAAAGTGCGATCTGGGAAGGCGTGATATTAATCCATGCCTCTTTGGTTGCCCTAGAAGGAAAGGCGTATGCTTTTTTGGGAAAAAGCGGAACCGGTAAGAGTACACATAGCAGCTTATGGTTGAAAGCATTTCCAAATGCCGAATTGCTCAATGATGATAATCCAGCCATCCGTATCAATCCTGATGGTAAATGTTTTATTTACGGAACTCCTTGGAGTGGAAAGACCGCCTGTTATAAGTCGATGAAAGTGGAACTGGCCGGTATTGTTCGTTTGCATCAGTTTAAGGAAAATGGTTTTGAACGGTTAGAGGAGATGAAAGCTTTCTTAGCGTTGCTCCCCAGCTGCACCGGTATTCGCTGGCATAGCGAATTGTTCCGAAGGATGAACGACATCGTTGAAGGAATTGTTAATAATGTTCCAATTGGTTTTTTACGATGCTTAGCAAATGTTGATGCTGCAACCGTTTGCAGAAAAGGATTTTTATTGAATAGGTATAATCATGTTGTTAATTTCATATTAATTTTTTCTGTAAATTAAGTTTACTATATGCTTAGGCATATTTTATTGTATTTTTGTTCGGGCATTTACCTGTTTAGAGATATTAACCATATCATACTAATTAAAAGCATAAAACAAATAAAATGGTTAATGGCATCAACTTTGCATGTTTATTATAAACATTCCTGAAACTAAACTTGGTTCCGCACGTTTGCTATAATATTAATAAGCTCGAATTAGAATAGAATGAATTTAACAGGTTATAATAAATATTTCCGAAAGGATAGCCCTCGATGGGTTATTTTGATGATTGATATATTGATGGTAGTATTTTGTTATTACCTGTCAAATTTTGTAATAACGAGTTTTAGTGGCAAATTTTCCATCGAATTAATGGTAAAAAAATCCATTATAGTCACCATTGTGTATTACTTCTCCTTCCTATATTTCAAAACCTATAGAGGTATCATCCGTCAAACCGGATTTCGAGATGCTTGGTCTATATTTAAGGCGGTAGCAGTGGCATGGTTTGTTTTGATGTTGATCGCTGCGTTTATTCGTCCTAATTACACCGACAATGATAGCATAGGTCAATATTTTAGGCTTTCCTATGCCGTTTTATTTACCCACGCTTTCTTTACCACCGTTTGTTTGGTAGCTGCGCGCGTACTCTACAAAAACATTTACGAGATGTTCTTTTTCGGTGGAAGACAGGTGGAACGCGTATTAATCTTTGGCGCCGGTAATATGGGAACAACTACTTTGAACCTCCTACGGAACGATGTAAGAAAGAAAGTTAAAGTAGTGGCCTTTGCCGATGATAACCCGAGCCGTATTGGAAAGTTGATCAATGGCTATAAAATATTAGACCAAAAGGAACTCAATGCAGAATATGTGCGTGGATTGAAGATCGACAGCATCATCATTGCATTGGATGATAATAATAAAGACAGGTTATCCCGTATATCTTCATTGATAGAACCCCTTCCGGTAAAATTGAAGATCATGCCTACCTCCGCCAAAATGTTGAGCGGAAAAGTAGCCACCCGACAATTACGGACCTTGAAGATCGATGATCTTTTAGGACGGGAAGCCATTAAACTGGAAAACCCTGTCATCCACGAGATGTTCCGCGAAAAGATCATCCTGGTTACCGGTGGTGCAGGTTCCATCGGATCAGAATTAGTCCGTCAGATCGGATTTACCGATTTTGATAAACTGATCGTTATTGATCAGGCGGAATCAGCGCTCTATGATATTCAACAAGAACTGAAAGGCAATTGCCATAAGGACGTGTTATTTATTGTAGGAAACGTAAGAGACAGACAGTTCATGGACACTGTTTTTGAGCAGTTCCGTCCGCAGATCGTATTCCATGCAGCAGCCTATAAGCATGTACCGTTGATGGAGCAGAATCCGTACGAATCAATCTTGACCAACGTATGGGGTTCTAAAAACTTGGCCGATATGGCCGATAAATACGGCGTTGAAAAATTCGTGATGGTTTCAACCGATAAGGCGGTGAATCCGACCAACGTAATGGGAGCAACCAAACGTGTTGCCGAGATCTATGTATCAGGATTGAGCAGACGCAGCAAAACCAATTTCATAGTCACTCGATTTGGAAATGTGTTGGGTTCCAATGGTTCCGTTATTCCATTGTTCGAGAAGCAATTGAAAAAGGGCGGTCCATTGACCGTGACCCATCAGGATATTACGCGGTACTTCATGACCATCCCTGAAGCCTGTCAATTGGTACAGGAAGCGGCCGTGATGGGTAAAGGTGGGGAGATCTATGTGTTCGATATGGGGCAACCAGTTAAGATCATGGATCTGGCTATCCGTATGATCCGATTGAAAGGATTCAATTATCCAGAGGATATCGGTATCGAAGTTACAGGTTTGCGTCCAGGCGAGAAGATTTACGAAGAATTGCTTGCTGATAATGAGAATACGACCAAAACACACCATGAAAAGATCATGATTGCAAGAGTAAATACTGATGATCTGGAGATGAAACAGTCGAAGATTGAACACCTATGTGGTATCGTGGTGAAACAGAGTGGAGACCATAACCCGATGTTATTGGTCGAGCTATTGAAGGAAATCGTTCCAGAATACATTTCCAAGAACTCCATATTCGCAAAACTGGATAAAAAAGAAATTGCATAGTTTTTAACTATTATTTAAGGAAAAGGTTGTCTGCTTAGTAAAGACAACCTTTTTATTTTTCCCTATATTTGTGAGAAAGGATATTAGCTTTGATTACTAAAGAAACGATTGATAAGGTACTGGATGCGGCTCGTATAGAAGAGGTGGTGGGTGATTTCGTGGATCTGAAAAAGCGAGGAACTTCCCTAATCGGGAATTGTCCATTCCATAAAGAGAAAACACCTTCCTTTCACGTTTCTGTTTCCAAAGGCATATATAAATGCTTCGGATGTGGAGCGGGAGGCGACTCCCTAAAGTTCATCATGGAGCATGAGAAATACCCTTATCCCGAGGCCATTCGATACCTCGCCAATCGCTATAATATTCCCATTGATGAAGTGGAACGATCGCCGGCGCAGATTGCTGCGCAAGATAAACGCGAAAGCCTTTATGTCACCAACCAATGGGCAAATAAGTTCTTCCGCGAACAACTCTGGGATTCTGATCTTGGTCGTTCCATTGGTCTATCCTATTTCAAGGAACGCGGCTACCGTGAAGACATCATCAAGAAATTTGAACTTGGTTATTCCCCGGATGCCTGGACGAGCTTGGTCGACAAGGCGCAGGAGGAAGGATACATCAGGGAATTCCTCATCGAATTGGGACTGGCGGTAGAAAGGGATGATAAATCGCTCTACGACAGATTCCGGGGAAGGGTGCTCTTCCCGATCCATAATCTTACCGGTCGGGTATTGGGATTCGGCGGAAGGACCCTAAAAACGGATAAGACCGTTCCGAAATATGTGAACTCTCCGGAATCGGAAATCTACCATAAATCGAATGTACTTTATGGTCTCCACCTGGCAAAAAAAGCCATCATGGACAATGATGTCTGTTATTTGGTGGAAGGCTATGCCGATGTCCTTTCCTGTCATCAGGCTGGGGTAGAAAATGTCGTATCCTCTTCGGGAACATCCTTGACGACTGGACAGATCAAGTTGATTTCCCGCTATACCAAGAACGTGGTGATCCTCTATGACGGGGATGCGGCAGGCATCAAGGCTTCCCTGCGAGGGACGGATATGTTGTTGGAGGAAGGCTTGAATGTAAAGGTATTGTTGTTCCCAGATGGAAATGACCCCGATTCGTATATACAGACCTTCGGTGCCAGTGCATTCAAGGAATACCTGAGCAAGCATCAGGAAGATTTTGTTTTCTATAAAACGAACATATTATTGAAGGATACCGGAGGGGATCCGATCAAGCGGGCGGAGGTGATCCGGGAAGTGGTGCAGAGTATTGCTCTGATTCCCGATGAAATCAAGGTGTCCGTCTATCTGAAACAATGTAGTACCTTGTTGGATATCGAGGAAAGAGTATTGTTGAGCGAGCTCAATAAGATCCGGATCGATAAAGCGAAAGCAAAGGATAGGAAGGAGGCTAACCAGGCTGCTAACCAAGCCGCCGCAGCTTCAGCCCCTGATCTGGATGAATTTATTCCGGCCGAAATGTTGGCGGCCATGCAGGCAGAAGGAATCGCTTTACCGGAGGTTTCAAAACCGAAGGTTATTTCCTCCGAGCTCCTCATGGAACGGGAATTTGTTCGCGTACTGTTGAATTATGGTCGGGAACTGGTTACCTGGGAAGGTAATGGCGATGTGCCGGTTGCTCCATTTCTGTTGGCAAGTTTGAGTGATGTGGAACTGGTAGACCCTACCTGTAAGCTCATTGTAGAAGAATTTAAGAAACAAGCGGAGAAATACCAGGTGCCCGAAGCGAAGTTTTTCTTCGCCCATGAAAATGAGGAAGTTTCTGCCTTGGCTGTGGATTCCTTGGCCAAAAAGTACGATATCTCACCGAATTGGAATGATGACAAACGCAAGATTTTTGTGCCTGAGGAGAAGGATCAACTAAAAGATTTGGTGAATCAGTTGATTTTTCGATTGAAAAAGAATAAAATTGAACAGCAAATGCATCAGATTCGCGAAGAATTGAAAACGGTGCAGGATGCCGACGAGATATCCATGCTGTTGACCAAATACCAGATGTTGAAGGAGGGAGAGAAATTGTTGGGGAGCTTACTGGGGAATACGGTGGTTAAATAATTTCTGGAGGATAGGACGTGTCGGATTTAGGGAAGAGAGGCGAAGAAATGGCACGGTTATTCTTAGAGAGGCAGGGACTGAAGGTGCTGGTCTTTGTGGAAATCAAGTTGCGGGGAAAGGGTGAGTTTGTGGAAAGCCATAAGATCTTAAGTAAAGAGAAGAAGCAACGATTGAGCAGGGCAGCGCAAGCCTACCTCCGGATCTCCGGATTTGAAGGCGAAATCCGCTTTGATCTGGTGACATTTATTGAGAATAAAGTAAACTATATACGAGACGCTTTTTGGAACTATTAATATGAAAATGAGCATGAAATTATCGGGTTTAACCCTTTTGATGATACCTTTTTTGTTGGTGATGAGCTGTAAATCACAAAAAGGAAAACTGGAATTTGTAAATCCGGTCACCGGCAGTAAGGTGCTGAAAGGCGATAAAGTACAGGTGAAATTGAACTTTAAGGATGCCAGTCTGGATTCAGTCGTCTATGCGATCGATGGTGAAGTTTTCGAACGTAAATCGGATACCTCTACCGTGGTATTCGATTCCAATGAGATCGGTTATGGAAATAAACAATTAACCGCTAAGATCTATTCGGGCGGAAAAGAGGACATGGCCTATAGTGAATTGTTGATCGTTCCGCCTACACCTAAGAACTATGTTTTTGAAGTGGTCAATACCTTTCCACATGATTCAACGGCCTTTACCCAAGGGCTATATTACGATAATGGGGTATTGTACGAATCAACTGGAATGCAGGGACGTTCTTCCCTACGTAAAGTGGATCTTACTACAGGAAAAGTATTGCAGAAACATGATCTTCCTTCGGAAAGTTTCGGAGAAGGGATGACCGTGGTAGGAAATAAAATCTACATGCTGACCTGGGAAGAGATGAAAGGGTTGGTGTTCGATAAATCCAGCTTTAAGCAACTGAGTACTTTTGCCTATGGCGAGAGTAAGGAAGGTTGGGGTTTGACCTATGATGGGAAGCGTTTCATCAAATCGGACGGTACCAATAAACTATTCTTTTTGGATCCTTCTACCCTGAAGGAAACGGGTTCCATCGTTATCTATGATGATAACGGTCCTATTGATAGCATCAATGAACTGGAGTTCATCGATGGCAAGGTCTATGCGAATCTTTACCATGCAGATAGGGATATCATGGTGATCATTGACCCGAATACCGGAATAGTGGAGGGAAAAGTGAATTTTGTGGGTTTATACGATGGCAAACGCGCTTCGACAGGCAATGAAATGAATGGGGTTGCCTATAAGGCTGATTCCAAAACTTTATTGGTAACGGGAAAGGATTGGACAAAACTTTACGAAGTAAGAATAAAGTAAGCGGATGATTTTTAGATTTTAATTTGTAAATACTATTCTTCCCAGATGATGTCCAGCTCAACTCTTTTAGACTTATTATAAGGTTAGGTGTTTCCTGTAGAACTGTGTGAATGGGAAGCAGATCGCTTCCATAGGGGCAATCCTATAATTCCTGAAAAAAGAATTAGTAAGCCTTTGAGTACGATTGATCCTAGAAAAGGGTGTTTCAATATCAGGGTTTCCAGTATCATAAAAAGAGAAATTTCCACCCTTTAGCATGAGGTCAAGCGTCTGATCATTCCATTTGGGATGTCTCCTAGGAGCAAAGGGGAGAAACTCTTTATCTAAATCTAAAATCTCAGTCAACATGTAATGATGGGCTTCCGCCCATCTTAGAAGCCCTAGCTTTTTATATGCATATTTTAGTTGCTCTTTATGACTATACCAAGCTTACTCTGTACGGTAGGGGCATGGAAATAGGTTTATTTTGTAAATAATATATTTAGGTCTTTATAATTCCCTTTACCAAAGCCTCCCATTGTACAGAAGAGGCACCCAACTTTGCTCCAAGAGCTACAAACAGGTTCCTTATCCTGTCCATAAATGAATCTAGTCGCAGATTCATCAGCTCGTTTCGACCATAATAATTAGCGGTTACGGTATTGCCCACCCTATTTACTTGGAACGTAGAAGTTGCCAAGTTCTTAAAGAAATGTTTGGTCTCATGGTCATCTTCGACATTGGGTTGTGAGCTCGGACGGACAGTTAAAGTAATAAGATCCTGGTCAATCCCAGAAGTTACACTTATCTGTTCGATTTGCACATAGTCGTACCCTCCTGTACTCTTTAGGCCAGGACCTGGAATATCAATTTTTATAAAATCTCCTTCTTGCGGTTCTTCATTACTGTGTTGTCCGGATGCATCCAGAAGTTCAAAACTTGAAGCGGGCAGTTCAGCAACTTGAAACCATTTGTTGATGCTGAGTAATCGAGCCTTTGCCTCTGAGAAAAATTCTTTTGCCATGGTTTCATTTTGAAAATCTACGGATTCCACAATGTCCATCTTTTTGCCTTCGTGATGGGATGGTATCTTATGTTCCATAATACGTTTTAGTTAAGGAACAACCTGAAGACTGGATTAGTTTAAATTTTATCTGCGATTTTTGGGGATTTCCTCCCAAGGATTTGGCAGGGGGCTCAAGTTTAGCCTTGCGGGTATTTCTGCCGCAGAAACGAAAAGGTAACCTAGAATACCAGCTTGGAAACTCTGTGTGGCTTTTTCCAGAAATCCAAACAAGATATCAGACCATTGGGGAATTTGGAATCGTTTGAAATTGCCGGTTCCAAATGGGGAATCACTATTGAGGACAGGTTTGTTTTATGTAGATGTACGGTTGTGGTCAAGTAAATGATTGGTTGGTTTGTCACTTTGGAGTATTTGAAAAAAATATGGCAACCTTCATTGGCAAAGGGCCAACAATGTGTATTTTTGTCCTAAAAGTAAAGATATGCGAATAATGGCCTTTGATTATGGGACCAAGAGACTGGGGATAGCGGTTACCGATCCCTTGCAATTGATCGCAACGTCACTAAAGACCCTGCACCCAGATGCGATATGGGATTTTCTGACGGAATATTTTAAGACGGAAGAAGTGGTAACGTTTGTCGTGGGAAGCCCCAGGCAGATGGACGGGACTGAATCGCAGTCTGCCCAACATGTTCGCGGTTTCATACGTAAATTACGGAAGCGTTTCCCCAATATCCCTGTGGTCGAAGTTGACGAGCGGTTTACTTCAAAAATTGCCCAGCGGACAATCACCGAATCTGGTCTTAAAAGGAGACTACATGATAAAGGTCTTGTGGACAGTATTTCTGCCACCATTATTCTGCAATCTTACATGCAAAGTAAATCATCATAATGGCATTAAAGGATATTCATTTTTTCTCGGAGGATATAGATTTTTCCATAAAAAATAAAAAGAAGATAAGGGAATGGATCGCTGCGGTAATCAAGCAGGAAGGTTTTAGGCGCATTGGTGAACTGAGCTTCGTGTTCTGCTCTGATGCCTACCTTCTGGAGATCAACAGGCAATATCTGGCCCATGATACCTATACGGATATTGTAACCTTTGATTCTTCCCAGGATGGGAATACCATTGCGGGAGATGTTTTTATTTCCGTGGACAGGACGCGAGAGAACGCGATAAAATTTGGGGTAAGCCAGACCGATGAACTTCATCGCGTGCTGATCCATGGGATCCTCCACCTCTGCGGCTATCAGGATAAGGACAAGGGAGATAAATCCCGGATGAGGGCTAAAGAGGATGAAGCACTCTCTCTTAGGGGATTCGTTTAGAAGTTCCATCTTGTGGGCTACAATCCTTCCAATCAATTGTAAGGTTTACATTGGTCCACTCCTACATTTGTTATAGCATGAATTTCCAGGGATGATAAGGAAGATTGGACAAATCATTTTTTTGAAACGACTAGGTGCCTGAGGGAAGGATCGGACAATAGCCTGTCCATTTCCGATATGACCAGATCGGATACCTCGGATTTTACTAACCTGTAATTATCATGGACATATTTCTCCTGTAGGTTTCCAATCTGCTCAGCGGGGGAATACTCCTGTTCCTCTAGTTGCAGTGAGTGATGGTCATTGATGATCCTGGCATGGAATGATTTCAGTTCAACCGGGTTCTTTGGATCATCAGCGACAAGACCTACGAATTCTCCGGCGGATAGGGAGGAGATGACCGATGCAGGGATGGCCGTATCCAATTGTGTTGAATGGCTGACGGAGGTGTCATTGGAATTGACCGAAATACTCCTTTTGGGCTGGACGATCCGTCCGAAACGGTCCGATAGCTGTTTTGCGGTCTCACCTGAAACCTGACCTGATATTACA
Organism: Sphingobacterium sp. 1.A.4; assembly: GCF_002734245.1. Taxonomy (NCBI): domain Bacteria; kingdom Pseudomonadati; phylum Bacteroidota; class Sphingobacteriia; order Sphingobacteriales; family Sphingobacteriaceae; genus Sphingobacterium; species Sphingobacterium sp. 1.A.4. Next base: position 18,538 of record NZ_PEAZ01000001.1, on the reverse strand, counting down.
TTTCCCACGATGTTTAATATGACATCAGCGAGATCCCTGCCATAATCTTTTCTTAATTGACTGATATCCTGTACGCAAAGTGTCGTGGATACCCGGTTGCTCCGGGCAGTAGCGATCAGACTGTCTATGTTGTTTAGATAGATCGTTGGGAATTCATCGAACACCAGGCTACTTTTGAGCACACCTTTTCTATTGACCTGTTTGATCAAACGGTTCACATAGAGCGAAAGCACGGCACCATAGGTCTGTATCTTTTGGGGATTGTTTCCCATACAAATTATCTTCGGATTGTCCGGATTGTTGATGTCAAGGTCAAAATCGTTACCTGAGAGAACATAGTAGATCTGGGGAGAGGAAATTCGGGCAAGGGCGATCTTTGCCGAAGCTACCTGTCCCTCGAGCTGCTCCATGGCATCATTCAAATAAGCGTTGACAAAAGGGTTCACCAAGACCTGGATCTCTGGCTGGCTCCTCAGAAGTGAGAAGAGCCGGTCATAGTCCTGTTGCATGAGTTCGATGACATGGGGGAGGGTACAATAGGTCCCCTCATCATATTTTCTGAGATACCATATGACTGCAGTCAGGAGGTTGATCGCTGATTCCACAAAGAAATCGCCCTGACGTTTAATCCAATCCCTGTTGAGCCCCAGAAGAATCGTTCTTGCCGATTCGGCAGCATCGGTAATGTCCTTCATGGCCGAAGGTTCCAGAGGGTTACATCGGTGCGTCCTTTGGAGATCATCGAAATCGATCCTGAAGAATGATGTGGATTTCGTTGAACCGCTACGGTTTTTCTTCCAATGGTGGTAGGCGATCCGGCTAAGGTCGTCATATTTGAAGTCGTATACGAACATGGTGAACCCTTTTTGGATATGTTGAGAAATGATATGTCTTATGACATAATAGGATTTTCCTGATCCGGGGTTTCCAAGTACCAGAATTGCCCGGAACGGATTGATAATGTTGATCCACCCATTCTTCCTTTTACTTCCAAGGGGGAATTCAGTCGGCAGATTGATCGAATATTCATTCTCCAACCGGACCTGTTGCTGGGGGAAGGTCTGGTTGATTGAATTAAAGATATCCTGAATACCCATTTCCAGATGGATGATCCGGGCAAATTGGGTCATACCGACAATAAGGAGAAGGTATCCTAGTGAATTAATGATGGTATAGCAGATCAGCGAAAGAAAAAGGTTCCCGGTTAGCGCAAGAGCCATATGACCAAACAGGTAGAATAAACATCCTATCAAGGAGATGGACAGGGCAATGTGGCTTTTGCGACTCTTATCCTTTTTGCCTTTTACCCCCAATAGGGAAAGTACCAGAAAGAATATAATCGCAGATTTTATGACCGGAACATCCAGAAATCCTGTTTTGAATAAACCGGCCAAGAGCCTGTCGGAAAACCTATTGGTCAGACCGGTACCTAGCAGTTCTGGATAGAACAGAACGTAATAATGGAGCATCAGAAGTACTACCGAAATACTTCGGCTCAGATCGCCCACTTTTCGAAGGCCCTGGATATTCTCTCCGGTATTCATGATATGTCCTGTTTTAACTGCTGCATATGAACTCCCTATGAAATCAGGTGCTCAATAAAGTTAAGTGTAGAATCATTCAGGAAATATACCCCTAAAAAATTAGATATATCCATGTGCCTAGAAAGAGGGGTAATTGACCATAGACTTTAGGATAAGCCGACATGTATGCTTCCTGGACCACTTTTTTGGATTTAAAATCTTCTGATCATGGGCATTCCGGTTTTCCCAGGTTCTTTTCTGAAACTAAAATGTTTTAACATCTATCCGACTATCGAATATTTTCCATATTTTGGCTATTTCAAAATTGAATCAATTGTGTCTCTTATACTCAATAACAATCGACCTACGGTCAGACTTAGGGCATTTCGCGCGATCGATGATCCTGAAACGTGCAAAAGGTTCATCAAGGGGCATGAACACGTTCTGACTGCCATTGGAGTCAAAAAGGTCACTTCCTCAAAAGATGATTGGATGTTCAATCCGGCAGCTTTCGTACTGATAGTTGAATCCCTTGATGGCAATTTCGTTTATGGGGGTGCCCGGATCCATGTGGCTGGCGGAACACAGGCCCTTCCCATAGAAGAGGCGACGGGAATGATGGATCCCAAGATTTTTGATCTAGTTTGGGCCCATGCCCAGTCCGGCACTGGTGAGGGATGTGGACTGTGGAATTCCCGGGAGATTGCAGGCTATGGTATCGGAAGTATATTTTTGACCAGGGCTGCAATTGCCATTGCACCGAAGATTGGGTTAAAGTCACTTTTTGCGCTCTGCGCGCCATACACCATAAACCTCACGAAGGCTGTCGGTTACCGGCAGGAGACGGGTGTGGGTAACAATGGTACCTTCTATTACCCTAAATTGGACCTCTTGGCAACAACCATGGTCCTTGATGACGTTGAGGAGCTCTCCCTAGCCAGTGAACTGGATCGTCAGGCCATTCTGGACCTGCGGCAAATGGGGGTCGGAGCAAGGATTGAGACCCTTCGCTCAAAGGAGATAGAGATACATTACGATCTTGGCCTTAATGATCTGGAGGGATGGGACCTGAATCGGATCATTCAGATGTCCAATGGTCCCCGCAGCATAACAAAAGAGAACGATCCTGATAAAATCATAATCCTATAGTATGAAAGAACCTGATTTCCCGAACCGGGAGTGGCAATACCGCCCCAGTTTTTACGATCTGTCTAACCCCAGTGACCTACTGAAGCTCAATATGCTGCGGATGGACGGCCACATCGATCAGGAATACGATCAGATACAGAGCCAATTGGTGGACCTCTATCTGTGCCGATTTCCAGCTGATGGGGAGCTTTCTGGTTTCGGTGATTTTCTCCATTCCGTTCTAAAAGGAATTCCAATTGAAGAATTTGGCCTATGGGTGTATTATCCCTGGAGGCGTAGCCTAGTGCACATTCTTTCTGAGGAGGAATTCATAGAGGTCAGGACCAACCGTAACCAACTGAAGATCCGATCGGAGGAACAACAACTTTTAAGGGGAAAGACAATCGGCATTATTGGTCTGTCTGTTGGAGCTGCTATCGCACAGACGATAGCGATGGAAAGGACTTGCGGGAGGCTTAAACTGGCAGATTTCGATACACTGGATCTGAGCAATATGAACCGTTTGAAATCCGGGGTGATGGATCTAGGGATGCCGAAAGTTGTCCTGGCAGCCCGAGAGATCGCCCAGATAGATCCTTACCTTGAAGTGGAGATCTTCCCTTTAGGGATGGGAAAGGACAATTATACTGATTTCTTCGGCGGAGGATCACCATTGGATCTATTGGTGGAAGTCTGTGATGGATTACAGGTGAAGATCGAAAGCCGTATGATGGCGAGGGATTTGGGTGTACCTGTCATCATGGAGACAAATGATAGGGGGATGTTGGATATAGAAAGGTTCGATCTGGAACCGGGCCGCCCGATCTTCCACGGTTTATTGGAGGGAACGGATATTGGGGATCCGGAGAAAATCGACCCTGCCAAACGTTTGGAGATACTGATGAAGATCGTTGATCCGCGGAAAATCTCTCCGCGGATGCAGGAATCCCTTCCGATGTTGGGTTCAAGGCTAAAATCTTGGCCACAGTTGGCCTCCGAGGTCATGTTGGGGGCAGCCCTTTGCTGTTGGACCGCAAGAAAGCTGTTGTTGGGTGAGGCTCTTGCTTCAGGAAGGCAATATTTTGACCTTCATGAACTTTTGACCGGTAAACCATACTAAAAAATAACAAATGCGAAAGTTCCGTCCCTTTTTCCTTTGCCTTGTTCTGTTATCCATTTCGGCCAAAATCCTGGCAGGGGACAACATTATACGTTACAAGGGCGAGGATATCCTTTACTTGGGGAAGAAACTGCAAATTTATTCCCAGGAATCGGACCAACTGGAATTACGCGAAGTTCTTTCCAGGCCGGAGCTTTTCGAACAGAGCCGGATCGAGGTCCCAAATCTCGGTATCGACCAGGGTGTCCATTGGATAAAATTCGAGATACTCAATGAATCCGATAAGGAGAACCTGATGCTGGACCTTTCCATGCCTAATATAGACCGGGTGAAATTTTATCGTGTAGGACCTAGCGGAACCGACAGCACGGTCTACTTTCTGGGAGAGCCCTTGAGCAGGAGGAAGTTCAAGCATCAGTTCTTTCTTTTCGATCTGCACCTGAAAAAGGGAGAAAGGGCCATCTGTTACCTGAAGCTGACCAGTAGCACACAGCTGACTGTACCCGTTTCTCTTCATTCGCTTACTGGGCTTTTCCGTTTCCTCCAGCAGGAGGATACCCTCTCGGCCATATATTTTGGTCTGATGCTCTCCCTTATCTTCTATAACGGCTTCATATACATATCCACCAAAGACAGGAACTACCTCAGCTATGTTGGCTATGTGTTCTGGGTGATGTTCGCTCAACTAGCCATACTTGGCCTTTTCGAGCGGATATTCCAGGTGGGCAATGAATGGATCAATTCCAGGATACTGACATTCGGGGGTGCTATGTCGGGCATTGCGACCATAAATTTCGTTAAGACCTTCCTTCAGACCTCCACAAGAACAAAGTATTTCAATTCCTTGTTGAACATATTTTTGTTGGGTTATCTCCTATCGATGGTCCTATTATTGATGGGGTATATATCCTTATCCTACAAGGCAGTTAACATGATCGCCGGAGTGGGTGGAATAATCGTACTGTTGATGGCCTCCATTTTGGCAAAGACTGGAGGAAGACAGACTAGGTTGTTCCTGTTCGCCTGGTATGTTTTTATCATCTCAGTTCTGGTTTTCATCCTAAAGGATTATCAGATTCTTCCGACAAATGTCTTTACTACACGGGCCATTCAGATCGGATCTATAATCGAGGCGCTGATCCTGTCGTTTGCTCTTGCCGATAAGATCAACAGTTATCGAAAGGAGCTCATTGCAGCCAAACTACGTGAGCTGGAAATCTCCCGCGAGAACCAAAGGCTGATCATGGAACAGAATACTATCCTGGAAGATCAGGTTCATAAACGTACCCATGAACTTCAGATGTCAAATGAATCGCTCAATAAAACACTGGTCGATCTTCGTGAGACTCAGGCTCAATTGGTGGAATCGGAGAAAATGGCATCCCTGGGACAGCTTACCGCGGGGGTAGCTCATGAAATAAACAACCCGATCAATTTTGTGACATCCAGTATAACCCCTTTAAGAAGGGACATTGAAATACTCTGGGAACTCTTGGAGAGGTTGGAGGATATAGCGATCTCCGATGGTCTGGGAACGGAACAGAAAAAGGGCTTGATCGAGCTTGCCAAATCGGACCAGGATATTCCCTACCTCAAACAGGAGATCCACTTTTTGCTAAAGGGTGTCCAGGATGGGGCGGAGAGGACCTCGGAGATCGTCAAGAGCCTGAGGGTCTTTTCGCGTGTTGATGAGGATTCGCTGAAGTTCGCTGATATAATCCAGGGGATCGAGTCCACTCTGGTAATCCTAAACACCATGATCAGGGAATCTATCCAGGTCCATAAGGAATTCCAGGAAATCCCCCTCATCGAGTGCTTCCCGGGAAAGCTCAACCAGGTTTTCATGAACATCCTTACTAATTCCATACATGCCCTTAGTGAAAAGTTCGGTGAATCCTTCGGTGCCAGGATAACCATCCAGGTCCGTCTGATCGATGAAAACGATGAGGTAGAAATCCGGTTCCAGGATAACGGAACTGGGATCCCAAGGGAGATCATGAACAGGATATTCGACCCGTTTTTTACTACCAAGGAAGTTGGCGAGGGTACAGGTCTGGGAATGTCCATTGCCTACAAGACGATTGAGCGCCATAACGGAAAGATCCTCGTTGAGTCAGTTCAGGGTGAGGGGACTACATTTATAATCATTCTTCCGGTCAGACAGAACAATTAGGCATTTGAGCGGTAATTCATTAAAAAGTGTTAACAATGGAAAAGAAATTTGATATATTATACATAGACGATGAACAGGCCAACCTGTATTCCTTCAAGGCACTCTTAAGGCTTAGATACAATGTCCACATTACCGATAATACCACAGAGGCACTCAATCTGCTCACCATGAATCCCAATATCAGGATCATCTTCTGTGACCAGAAGATGCCTGGAGAGCAGGGTGTGGAATTCTTTGAGAGGATCCAGGTTGATTTCCCGCGACCTGTTCGGATCCTCCTAACAGCATATGCTGATCCCCAGATCGTCATGGATTCCATCAACAGGGGACATGTTTTCCGTTTCATGGGCAAACCCTGGAACGAGGGAGAACTTCTTTCATGCATTGAAGAGGCAAATAGGTACTATCTCGCAAATACACTTCTTGAGCAGAGGAACCAGGAACTGGTCAAGGCATATGATGAACTCGATAAATTCTCATACAGCGTCAGTCATGACCTGAAGGATCCATTGGCAGGGATGATGAGCGCCATCAAACTTGCCCTTGAGTTCAACAGTGTGGACCAATTGCACGAAATACTAAAGCTCATGAGAAAGTCATTGGTCAAATTGGAGGACTATATCGACAGTCTAAGGGACTATTACCTCTTGCGGAGAGGGGGGCTGAACCTGTCAAAAATTAATTTCCAGGAAGTATTTGATGATCTAACGGATTTCTATAAGGTCTATGCAAATGGGAGTGGTGTAAATCTTGATACGCGTGTCGACCAGGTCTATGCCTTCATAAATGATAGATCGATCATCGAACTCATCATCCACAACCTGGTTTCCAATGCCATCAAGTACCAGAAGGAAACCGAGAAGAACAAGAGCATATTTCTGTCCGTGGTCACCCATCCCGATCATGCGGTTCTGGAGGTCATGGATAACGGGATCGGGATCCCAAAGGAGAGCCAACAGATTATTTTCAATCTATTCCAGCGTGCAAGCGACCAGGCGCATGGAATGGGATTTGGATTGTATAATGTTAAGAGCGCGATCCAGAAGCTCTCAGGTGAGATCCTAGTGGATTCAGAGCTTGGGATGGGGGCAACCTTCAAGGTCATTATTCCCACCAAGTGATTGCTAGGAGATTCCTAGGACAGGAGTTTCTGCCTTAATAGGAATTCAAGCTGTTCATTGGAAAGTTCCAGCCTGGAGTTCTGTTCGATTATCTCCTTCTTGTTCAGGTAGATCTGGAAGGCCTTGGAAATGATCCCATCTATTTCGCTCTCGGTCCAGGGCTTGTTCAGGTAGTGGAATACCTTACCTTTATTGATTGCATCGACCACCGCGGTCATATCCGTATAACCCGTAAGGAGTATCCTCATAGGACTGGGGTCCAGTTCGATCACCTTTTCAAGGAACTCCACTCCAGTCATCCCCGGCATTCGCTGATCGGTGATAATGATGTGGATTTCATTCTTGGAAATTATATCCATTGCATCAGGGCCATTCAAGGCGGTGAAAACATTATATTTAAGCCGAAAGCTGGCCTTGAAGGAGAATAGATTGTTTTCTTCATCATCCACATACAAAATATTGATCTTTTCGCCTGTTTCCATCTACTTTTAATTTCTTACAAAATTAGCAATATTTTCCCGAATCTCGGAATATGTATTTTAAGCGGTGAACGGGGACGAAACGCTTACTTCACCTGTTTGGTCCATGAATTCGTAGAGTCCGTTCCCTAATGGATTGCTTTTGGGCGGTATATTGAGGTGGAATTCCTTTTATTATGATGTCCCTTAGGAACGGCTGCTGCAAACGTGATATGCTAATAGTACAGCCTTGTAGGTGGTCTATGAATATCGTATCCGTTGGGGTTGCTGCACTTTTAATCAGCTGGATCCCTTGTTGAAGAAGAGCATCTTCTATTTTCCTGTCGTTTTCAGGCAACAGTGCCTGCTCTCCAAGAACTACTCTGAGCCTCCTCAGCGATGATCCTACCCGCTCTCCATGGGCACGGAATATTTCCTCCAGTGAAGCCAGTGTTGGTCGGTTTTTAAGTCTTGATGCGGGAATGCCTACGCTCAGGGAGACACCATTTCTGTTGGTTATGAAATATAGAAGGCCGGTAGAGGACCTTTTTTCGGATGGTTGGAGCAAACTGCACTTTATGCCAAAGGTCTTGAGCAGTGTGTTCCATTCACGAAGGTCGCCAAAGCTATATCTTTCCATCAGATGGGCAGTGGTACGTTCAATGGATAGTTTTGTTGGAACTTTTCCGTAATTCAATTCCTGGATGTTATTGGTGTCTGATTGCCGAATGAGGGGTATTGTCTGCTTCGCCCTTACAAGTCCAAAGATCCGTTCAATTTCCCTCTGTGCAGGATCTGATCTTAGCAGACCTATCCTATGCATCCTTATCCTTCTACCATTTGCCAATATATTGGTTGTTACAATATGTATATGGGGATTCTGGGTGTCTCGATGTCTATATGCGAGGTATGGTTGTTTTCCAAATCCTACGGCTTCCATGAATTTCCAACAGATGGCCAGCTGGTGGTGGTCAATTCTGGAAAGATCACTTGGATGGAAATTCAGGATGATATGTACAGCCGGTAACAGCACATTCTCATTGAGGGAACATCGTCTTGCCAGATATTTATTCTTTAATCCCAGATCAAGCGATTGCGTTCCTAAGGGAAAATTTCCCGCTAGGATATAGTCCGCCCTATCCAATGCCACTTTTTTTTCATTATATAATAGGATCTCAGTTGTTCCCTTTAATTCGTATATCAATGCTACCATACCTCCAACATTTTCTCAACAGCCGAATCAAGGGAAAATAGTTCTTCTCTCAGGATTTGAAGGATACCTATGGTGTCCTCCACTTCTGTTTGACCGATCCGCACATACAGCAGTTCTAGGTTCTTTCGCACCTGGGAGACCTCATGTAGGATATCATCCTGGGATCGGTTCCTATATGTGGAAACGATCCGGTTGGAAAAAAGCAGTTTTCTGAAGTAAACTCCCATATTTGGACAGGTTGAGTTTTGTTGTCTATGCTTGATCTTCAGGAACTCCTCATGTGTAAAATAAAGTAGCAGTCTCTTTGTCCTTAAATTCTTCTCATTTTTCATAACTGATATTTATTGCCTGTGGTTCAATCTTCTGGTTGTTCTGTATGGTTTTAGACCGATTTTGGTCGCCCAATCATTCAGGTCCTTATGTCCATCATAAAGCCCGCTCTGGTCATTGAACTTAGGGTCAAGGGAGACAGCATATTGGGTAAGGTTCTTTCCAGGCGGATCATTATCTAGAAAAAGGGAGACTTTTTCATGGGCTTTGAACTTCGGTAAAGCCCTCTCAAATAGGGAAATACCGTTGAGTACAACGAAATCTACTGAATCTGGGCCTATTCCACGGTTCAGTGTGCGAAATGTCAGGAAATCCATGAATCCTTCGAACACCATGACCTCTTTGTTACCTGATAATATACTGGTGATATCCTTTGGAGAACTACTTCCCTTGAAATACGGATTCCTGAGTTCGAGACCGCCCTGGTCATTGGCGAATCCAATTGCGAGATAGGATCTGTCGCGTACCTTAAAGGTTATCTCCCTACAATACTCATCAGCGATCGAAATCGATACCCTTCTTTCCTGGATATACCTCATTAAACTATCTGAACGGAGAGATACGTTACCAATGATTTCCATTTTATGATCAGCATGGTGCTGTGTCTCGGGAAAAGCTAGCCGATGCGGGCGTAAATGACCTGAACCGGACATGTTTTTTATGAGTTCTTTAATGCTCGTGCCCTGATGGATGATAGCAAAATCGATGAGATTGCCGCCTTTTCCGATTCCATAATCATACCAACGGTTCAATTTCCTGTTGATCTTGAAGGATGCTTCGGTTTCATGGCGTATTGGTGAAAGATACCAAAAATCATTTCCCCTGATCCTCTGTGGAGATATTCCACAACTGGCAAGGTAATCCACCAGATCCAAATTCCGGATCAGATCTAGGATGTCACGTGGGTTTGAAGGTTCCATTTCAGCAGCTGGGTTACAACGGTCTAATTTCAGAATCAGATTCCAAATCTGGAATACATATATAAAATCGGCAATGGGTCCAATGGAATAATACACCGTAGGAAAATATATCTGAATTTTATTTCCTGGGTTTGTACAGGGGGATTTTGGTGGAATAGAAAATCGGATCATTTTCAAACCTATAGATTCATCTTTCTTTACAAGAATAATGTCATATACCCTTCGACATGAGATACGTGCATAAGCTTGTCTGGAACTTTCAGCCAAGGCATCTTCCTGAGCTTTATATCGGGCCAGTAAAGAAACGGCCCACAAATTAGAGTGGGCCGTGGTGTGTCTACAGTCTTTTCATAGAGAGTTATAAACCGGATCTATTCTTCATTCCATAATTCCTGGACCCTTTCCACAAAAAGCCCTATGTGGTAGCCATCCATCAATCCGTGATGTCCATGAATGGAAACAGGCATTGTGTTTCGTCCGTTATCCTCTGTTACTTTTCCAAAGGAAATTTTTGGCGAACTGTCAGGGTAGGAGAAACTTCTGGCGTGGGAGAGGGCTGTGAAGTCTATCCATGGAATGGCCGAAAAGTGGATGATACCTTCGCCAGAAACAGCAGGGATTAAATTGTTGGACTGCTGGACTCGTTCAATCTCTTTAAGTGCTGCTGCATAAAAATCGATTTCGTCCTTGTAGTAATCCATATAGGCAAAGCCAAAAGTGCCATTTGGTCGGTTGATGGTAGGCGAGGCATTTATACTGTCAAAGAGATACACCTGCCTGTCGTTGATCCTGTAACGGAAATTTTCTATTTCGTCGGCGGCCCTTAATGCTCTGAATAAATAGTATAGAAAAAAGGAATTTCCCTTTTCTTTGGCGGTTTTATATGCCTGTGTGCAGTCAATGTTAACCGTTGCGCCAAAAAACGGTTCTTCAAATTGGGAAAAGAATTGGAAATGTTCCTTTCTGTTCCACTGTTCAATGTCAATCAATGTTTTCATATCTACAAATAGTTCAGGATTCCGCCAATGCACTTCAGTTCCACAAAATTAACGTGTTTCAAATTATGTTCATGCCGTTCGTATGTCCATGTCACATGGTAGGGAATGTGTCCGCCGTATCCGCCCAATTCCAGAATAGGCAGTATATCCGATTTAATGGAATTGCCCAAAATCAGGAAATTTTCCGGCCTGCAGTCCAAATTTTTTAACAGCTTTTGATAATCGCTCACCTTTTTATCGCTCATTATTTCGATATGATCAAAATAGTCCTCCAATCCGGATCTTTGTAGTTTACGTTTCTGGTCTAATAAATCACCCTTGGTGGCTAAAATCAGCCTAAACCTGCCTTTCAACTGTTCCAGCGTTCTGGGCACGCCCTGCAGTAGTTCGATAGGTTTTTGTAGAAGTTCCTGTCCATTGGCTATGATTTTATCAATCAGTTCCAATGAAGCAGTTCGGTTGGAAACACGGCTAGCGGTTTCCATCATACACAGCATAAAACCTTTCACTCCGTAGCCATAGAGGCTCAGGTTCTTCATTTCGGTATTAAACAGTTCCTGCGATACCGAATGCTGGGGCATATAGTTTTCGAGCAATTCGCAGAATTGTTTTTCCGCTTCCTGAAAGTATGGCTCGTTCATCCATAAAGTGTCGTCTCCGTCGAATGCTATTGTTTTTATACTGTCTTTCATTTATTTACTTTTGTATTATTGAAATGCAAAAATCAACAAACTGAAAAACTAAAAAAAGGACATTTGTCCCGACCGATATATGTTGCGAACTAACCAAACTTTTTTAGGGTATGTGAAGGAGCTTTACGATAATCAGCAACGTAGGGAAAATATTATCGAAAAGCAATATTCCAAAGGGCAGAAGTTGTTCTTTCAAAATGAAAGGGCAACTAAAGTTATGTTTATCAAAGAGGGTGTCGTCAAATGCTTTTTTACGGAAGACAACGGCAAAGAATATATACTTGAGTTTTTAGGCAAGGGCGAAATCATTGGCGAAATTGAATTTATCAGAAAAATCGTTAGTCTTTGCAATATCGAAGCAATGACGGACGTGACGGTTTATGCTGTATCTCCTGGATATTTTGCGGAACTAATAAAGAATGACATAAAACTTAACAATCTGTTAGTAGATGCTTTTGCGGAACGTATAATCAATACGGCAAGTCGGGCTTCATTCCAACAATTGTATACCATAGAGCATAGCTTGGCTAAACTCTTGGAACTACTATCCAAACAGGACATGCACATGTCAAAAGAGGATATCGCTTCATATCTCGGTATTACAGTAAGAAGTCTTAACAGGGCGTTCAAAGGTCTTTCGGAATGATTTAGGAGATCCAAAAAACGGCCGATTGCTTTGGACGGTCTCCGGGATAATTTTGAAGGTTCAAAAAAGAGAATGACCACCCGTTAAATCTCTGCAATTTCTTTAAAATAACATTGCTGATATTTTAGTCAGATATATTGGCATAAATTTGCATTGTGGCGATTTCCTTTTCCTTGCTTTTTTTCCAGGATACCATGCGGAACCCCTTCGGTAAAAAAGCTTTGCTAAAGGTGAGACTTGTCAAATAACAAGTTTTTTTCATAAGGGAATCCGCTTCTTTGTGGGAATATTCAGCTAAGTGCTGAATCCTGCTTACTTTCCATTTACTTTAATCCTACAAATAACCTGAACTTTCCATTTTTCTCCCAAGCGGTCTTTTTAAGTTAGGATATCTCTAATGATTAAAAGTAACTTTTTGGTAAACCTAATTTTTCCAGCTTTCTATCACCATACCAAAAAAATATTTTCATGCCTTTTTTTATCATTGTGGTAAGAATTAATCCACCGTGAAGTTATTATTCGTTTTCATGAAATATTTGCAGTGGTGCTATTCAAGGATTGATGATAAAATCATAAATTAGGAATATATAATTTAAATGGGCGGATGTTGGACATAATAGTAAATAAACCATAAAGTTATAGCAACGATATGAAAGAATTTTGGGAAGAACACTTTATTGAAAAGCAGGAAATGTGGGGCTTTGAACCTGCCAGGTCTGCTCTGATAACCAGAGATTATTTTAAAGACAATTGTGTGAAGAATTTGCTTATTCCCGGTATCGGCTACGGACGAAATGCCCAAGTTTTCAAACAGATCGGAATAGATGTGACCGGCATAGAAATATTCCAAACTGCTATTGATCTAGCAAGGAAACACTACGGAAGTGGAATGGTCATTCATCACGGTTCTGTAACTGAAATGCCTTTCGATACCATCCAATATGATGGTATATTTTGCCATGCGTTATTTCATTTGTTGAACAGTAAGGAAAGAGCCGCTCTAATTGCGGGTTGCTATGACCAACTAATCCAAGGAGGGCTTATGGTATTTACTACCATTACGAAAGAAGCCCATACATACGGTCAAGGTAAATATATCAGCAAAGATCGTTATGGAATGTTTGGCGGAGTAACGATGTTCTTTTACGATAAAGAGACGATACAGGAGGAATTTGGGAGATATGGACTGATTGAAGTAACCGAAGTGAATGGAAATTACCCATTTTATTTGATAAAATGCAAAAAAAAGTGAAGGAAATGAGGGAGTTATCTAGTACATGACCCTATAGATCGTAAGATTGTTATTTCAATCCAGAGGACAATTCTTCTAATTTAGAGCTCCTCCTTTGATGAGAAGATGATTAGTGATCCCTTATTCGTGTGTGTACCTTCTGTTTATGCTCTTTTTGGATTTATTGAAAGGTGCTTGATTGTAATTGAGGGGCATAGCATATCCGTGAAAAACCGGTCAGTGCGCTTGGCCACATCCTTTATCTAAGTTAATTCCTCAATTTAAACGATACCTATTAATAGGTTAAAAATAGTCCTCGGTAGAGTTTAGATGGTTTGAAATAATCTGAATGACCAAAATGATTATTATCAATAAAACGATTACAAATACAATCGATATCAAATCGATCATTTTTTCCTTCTGTTCGTTATTTTCCATTATTGGCCGGTTTTGGAGGTCCTACCGAAACCAGATCAGGTCCCAGATTTGTTTCCTCCAACAAAAGTAAACAAAATATGGCTGGAGGGGAAATTATTTTCGTCATTCTAAAGATAAATATTGATATTCCGTAATATTTTTTCGGTTCTGTATTTATGTTTATAGTGGGCCGTTTGGTTTATTGCTCTCCGATAGATGTCTTTCTGAGGCCCATCTGGCCATCTTGGCGTTCGAACGTTTTGCAAACCACGTATCCTATGGTAAATTCCGTCTTTCAGCAGGAATTTTAATGGTATTATATTTTTGTTGTTTTTTTGTAATCCCAATGCAAAGTACATAAAGAATCCTTTGACTTATATCGGTTGTTATGTTTTCTAAAATCATTGGTCATACATTCTCCAAGGTAGCTGGTATCGTTTCCAATAAAATAGTCCTTAATCAGTTCACGATCCTGCCAGTTGACCAAAGGAAGTTAATCCGGTCCATATCCCTAATGGATATCGAAGTAAGCAATCGGCCCACCATTGAAGTTCTCTCGGGAATTTCTATTAAATAGATTACAAAATTACCTGACTTAAGAATACACTCCGGAGAAGAAAATGAATGGAATTTTAACGATGAGATTATTATAAATCTCACTAGATATTCTTTAGAGATCAAGGTGAGATTATTTAAAGGAGTATATAGAGAAATCTTTATGGAATCATTATCCGTCGGCTCCATGCATATTTGGCAAAATCCTCAGTTTCCCCTAAGATATAGTAAAGTACCGATCCTAGAGTATAGAAAGCAATTGTATTTTTCCCAATGGGGTTATTTCAAATTCATATGGATAATTTAGCAACTTATCGTTCCCCTTTTTCTTTGATGCAATCTTGGACTTCTTTAATAGCTTTGATAGAGATTGTTTAAATTCCGGATAAACCTCCAGATCAAGTAAACTCATGTTGTGATATAACCTGTTCAGGATAACGTGTTCAAGATTTAATAACTCCATAGCACATTTGTATAAAGCCATAATTTTTATCAGAAGAATTAACGTTTTAGTTAGATATGATTTAACGTTGTGTATTATACAAAAACCAAAAGGAATTGTTTTATATTTTTTTGAACTTTTGGGATTTTCCGTTCTACTATATATAATCAATGACTTTTCCATTGTTATTATAGTAATTGTTTCAAGATGTTACAATTGTGCCATCTTTTTTTGAAAGTATATCTTCCCAATTAAATAATTCCATTTGACTAATTTCAAAAGTCAAGATGTAATTTAATTTTTTTGGTTAGCTTTAACCTGATAATATTAGTCACCCTGCCATTGGGTAAATTGGTTCGCAAGCCTACATCACTCGATCGTAGGCTTGTTTGTTTGGGTTATAAGGGTCGAATTATTACTGGGCCGGAAAACATTAGCGTTTTTTCATTCTGCTAGGGACCCATGGTAGTATTTGCTATGGATAGCATTAAACAGGATTTTCCCTTTTTCGGGGGCTCTATTTCATTACATTCTATGGTTCCCAAAATATTTATCTGAAGGAAATTTTTACAACGCAGTAAATCCAATATTTTTTATTCCAAAAATAAAAAAACCACTCCGAAGAGTGGTTCTGAGATGAATAATTATAGAATAGAATATTTAATCCGCTTTACTGTTAAGGTTTGTGTCCGCCAAAGCCGTGAGATTTTTATCGCAAGCTTTTTCCTCCTTTAGTGTGGCCAAAAGTAATTTCACTGCTTCTTTGTGCCCTAGCACCTTGGCAAATGCAGCCAAAGTCCCATAAGTAGCTATTTCGTAATGTTCAACCTTCTGTGAAGAAGCTATTATACCTGCGTCCCTAACGGGGCCCACCTCAGTTTCCTTCATTATACCCTCACTTTCCTCCAATAGACCAGCCATTGCATCGCATTTTTCTGCCGAAGCCTTCTTGCCTATGGATTTAAAAACTTCTTCCAACCTGGAAACATGTTCCTTGGTTTCTTCTAGATGGGATTGCACCGCTGATTTCAATTCTTTAGCTGTAGCATTTTTTTCCATTTTAGGTAGAGCTTTCACCAATGCCTTCTCTGCCCAATAGATATCTTTCAGGCCATCCTCAAAAAGGCCTTGAAGATCTTTGGCTGCATCTGCTTTTGCTTTAACTTTTGTTTCGCTGGTAGGACTTTTTTTTGTTGTAGCCATAATTTTAAAATTAGATTGTCTTTTTAATAGTAAACACTAACCATCCTTTATGGTTTTATTTTTTTTTATGCGCGGTAGATCTCTGTACTTTTGATTTTAAACCATTCATTTTTACGAAGCGTTAAATGTTTGTTTTTGATAAATGGTAATTACGCGATTGTCATATTGCGATTAATTGACTTCATTAGTTCAGGATTATTCCTATATTTCAGGAATGAAAAACACCATCACGGCTAGGATGACTATACCCAACCATATATTCTTGGAGCAGGGTGGTCTATCATACCTTCAAAGTCAGATCAATTTAATCTCAAAAGACCTGCAGCAAGAATATGGATATAATCACATTGAATATCTTGATCATAAATTGGAGGATTCTTCTGTGGATACTGCCGATTCAGACCATCTCGTATTTGTGATAACTTTTGGGGTGGAATAATTTTTATCTTGCCTCAACCTTTTTATTGGAATTATAAACCTGCATATTTTATTATTCAATTCGAATTGATAAGGAATCCTTATTATCTTAATTAATTTGCATAAATGGTTTAATATCCGTTTTATTAAACTTTCCTTAAAATTTAACATCCCTCCTTCTGCCATCCCATTTCGAAAATATTAATTATGAATAGCTCTAATATTGAAATTAGATAGCAGGACGCCTATACTTTCTTAACATTTTGTGGAATTATTACAAAATGTGGTATCATTTTAATTATTAAATTTATAACATGGAAAAATTAGCTCATTTACCATTGGATAAAAGGGAACAGATTTTGGATATTCTTGAAATCATTAAGGATGTGGCTTTACCTGAAAAAGTGATCTTATTCGGGAGTTTTGCTAGAGGGGACTGGGTGGATGATGAATATCAAGAAGGAGGAGCAACCTATAGTTATCGAAGCGATTTTGATTTTTTAGTTGTTTTAAATAATGAATTAAAAGAAAAAGAATATGAGATTGTTAGTAAGATAGAGAATAGAACCTTAGGATTTGATCATGATGTAAGTCCTATTGTCCATACAATTGAATATATAAACAAAGGTTTGTCCTCTGGACAATATTTTTTCAAGGATATTATTAAGGAAGGAATTGTGTTGTATGATTCTAATAATGTTGTTTTTTCAAGCTTAGAAATTATTTCTCCAGAAAATGAATACCAATTAATTAAACAATATTATGAAAATTGGATAATTTCAGGGAGTGAATTTTTAGAGGGCACCAAGATCTTGTTTAAAAATGCATTAGATAAAAAATCTTCTTTAAACCAAGTCATTTTTAATTTAAACCAGAGTATTGAAAAATTTTATGGAGGGATTCTCCTAATTTATACAGGGTACAAGCCTAAAACTCATAAAATAAAAATTTATCGGAAATATTCTAAACACATTTCTCAAGAACTGAATCAACTATTTAATTTTCCTATTGGAGATTCTGAAGAAGTTAGGCTTTTTGATATATTAAATAAAAGTTATATTGATTCAAGATATCAAGAAGGCTATTTTATTGATGTTGTTGACTTAAAAAAATTGATTGAA
Organism: Sphingobacterium sp. 1.A.4; assembly: GCF_002734245.1. NCBI lineage: Bacteria > Pseudomonadati > Bacteroidota > Sphingobacteriia > Sphingobacteriales > Sphingobacteriaceae > Sphingobacterium > Sphingobacterium sp. 1.A.4. The sequence goes on along the minus strand of NZ_PEAZ01000001.1, from coordinate 830 downwards.
AAAGGTGAGAGATTAGAAAAAGTAGTTATAAAGCTAAGTAAAGTTAAATTAACAAGATAATTAGATATCTTCAAAAAGGTCTTGAATAGTACATTCAAGCGCTAAGGAAATAATATAAATATTATAAATTGAGGTTGTTACTCTACCATTTTCAATTCTAGCCAGAGATTGATAATCTTTAAATCCCAACAAAGCAGAAAGATCGGTTTGGGTTAAATTGCGTTTTTGTCGCATTTCTTGAATTTTAGCACCCAATTTTTTTCTAAACTTTAATTCCTTTGCATCCATACAATCTAAACAAAGGATTCCCTATATTTATTTACCAAACAAATTTGTTTAGTTGTAAAATGTTTTATATCTTTGTTAATCATTTATTGGTTAGGCGTGAGAAACCTAGAGCCAATTTGAATGAATATTATAAACTTACATTTCCCTATAAAGAATTCAGGAGAGGCCTCCTTTGGTTTGTGGACGCGTAGTTTCTCACGCCCACCCATGGGACAAAGGAGCCGCCTTTTCTGTCAGTTCCATCTGTAACCCTCCCGAAAATTCGGACTGTCTGAAACGCGAAAATTCGTAACTTAGAACAGTACAATGAAAAAGACAAGAATCAGCGAGAGCCAGATTGTTTCTGCGATCAAGCAACATGAATCGGGTAAAAGCACTTCGGACATCTGCAGGGAGTTGGGTGTCCACCAAGCAACCTTTTACACTTGGAAGAAGAAGTATTCCGGGATGGACAGCCAAGAGCTGCGCCGTATGAAGGAACTGGAGGAAGAGAACCGCCGTCTCAAGCAGATGTATGCGGACCTCGCCCTGGACCACAAGAT